>JAYEFP010000268.1:0-15372 GCA_034715975.1 Candidatus Bipolaricaulota bacterium
AGACATTGTTCTCCGTCTTGAAGTAGACAGTGTCACCGTTTCTCTCGAAGATCGGCTGGTTACCCCCGCAATGGGTGAAGAACTGCTGGAGAAGTTGCAACAGGCTTCCAGGAGGATCTTCGACTATTCTCGCTCTGGAGATTATTGCTTCCCTAAGCAAAGAGGAGATCATATCCGCTCTCGTACCCACAAGAGAAGTAGTACTTGCGCACGGCCGGGTAGGCCGCGTCTCCGAATTCATCGATCATCGCCTTGATGTCGAGATACTCCTCCACTCGCACCTCGCAGCTTAGGTTATCGTCTTTGCGTACGCGTTCGTTCATCATCGCCTCCCAATACTGACGATAGCAGACGTCCAAGAGAAGAGCAACTGGTTGTTGTCTCTCAGCCGAGGTGTAGCTTACAATATACAACGCAGATTGATGAGATGGTCGTTACTGTGGACGAGCTAATCCGCTATACTACAAGCAGAGGTGCGATTGTACTCGAACGAAGAATGCCAGCGGATGGGCATACCAATCGTGGACGAAAAGACCATCCAGTGACGAGGGGATGAATCATGCACATAGGCCTTTTTTCCGATGCCTACCTTCCTGAGATCAGTGGGGTGACGACGACTGTACACTGGCTCAAGGAGGAGTTGGAGAACCTGGGACACGTGGTGTACGTCTATGCGCCCCAGTACGAGGGGATCGAGGAGGATGAACCGGGTGTCTTTCGCTTTCGTTCAGGGCAATTCACGTTTCACAAGGCGAGCCGTGTTGCTTTCCCCTACAGCCGAGCGGCAGCGCGAAGCCTCAAAGAGCTGGACATTTTTCATAGCCACACACCGTTTTCCATGGGTTTGGTCGCCGTCGGCGCGGCGACGCGCCACCACTCGCCACATATTCACACCTATCACACGCATCTGATGGAAGACAGAAAGTACCTGCCGCGCCCACTGCGCCCGCCCGAGCGAGAGGCAGGAAAGATCATCGCCACGTTCTGTAATCGGTGCACGCTCATCACTGCCCCATCGACGCCATTTAAAAAAGAGCTACTCAGTTACGGCGTGCACCGGCCGATCCGTGTCTTCCCGTTTGGGGTGAAACTCTCGCTTTTCAGGCAGCCGCCAACGTGGAATCCGCGTTCCGAGTTGAATATACCCGACAAGGCAAAGCTGTTCCTCTACTCGGGGAGGCTGGCGATGGAGAAGAATCTCCCCTTCTTGATTCGTGCTTATGGGCAGATACACGCGCAGGATCCAGCCTCGGTATTTGTACTGGCGGGTGACGGCCCGGTACGCGAACAGATGCAAGAGCAGGTAAAGAAGATGGGGTTTGCTGACGCGGTTCGTTTCACCGGTTTTCTCGATCACCCTCGCCTTGTCGATCTGTACAAGGCCGCCGACTTGTTCCTCTTTGCCTCTAAGACCGAGACGCAAGGGTTAGTCCTTGTGGAGGCAATGGCAGTGGGGACGCCGGCAGTCGCGATTGGTGCCCTGGGCGTGCTTGATGTGATACAGGATGGTGTGAACGGCATTCTCGTGCCTGAAGATGAAGAGGCTTTTGCGGAGCAGGCGCTCGCGCTTGCAAACGATGAGGAGCGCTATTCCCTATTGCGGCAGGGAGCTCTTGAGCGAGCAGAGGAGATCTCTACACGCAATTCCACTCTGCGCCTTCTCGAAGTGTTCGATGAGTGCCTGAATGGCTCGCCAAGCTAGTTGCGACAGTGTGCATTCTTCGGTGACGGCCATTCGTTAGGTGCAGCAACTGGCATCTGTCTTCCACGACTTCATCATAACTCCAGAAGCTGGATCGACAAACGATACCATACCAGGGACAGCGTGCAATTGCATAGGTGCTGAGTCGGGCGCAACATGCCTTCTACCGCAAGAAAAAAGGGGAAGGAGAGAACATCTTCTCCTCCCCAAGTAACAGATCGCCAACTACTAGCTGCTCGGTGGAGGGGCGATGTGCCCGGCGTCCATCAGGATCTTCGTCTCCGCCTGTGAGTGATGGATCTTCATCTCCGCTTCCTGTCGTATTTCGTCCTCGGTGAGGATGCGCCGAGCGATCCCCTGTTCGATCGCCTTCATCCCAACGGCGACGGCCTCGTTGATGAACACCTCTGTCTCCATCATCGTGGGGACGATGTAACTCTCGTTGATCCCCTTCTTCTCCGCGGTGTCGGCGATGGCGTGCGCTGCGGCGATTGCCATCTCGTCGGTGATCGTCTTGGCGAACACATCGAGCGTACCGCGGAAGATCCCCGGGAAGCCGATCGAGTTGTTCACCTGGTTGGGAAAGTCCGACCTTCCCGTGCCAACGATGCGCACCCCGGCCTCCTTAGCCTCCCACGGCCAGATCTCCGGGGTGGGATTGGCCATGATGAACGCGATCGCGTCCTTGTTCATCGCTCTCAACCACTCCTGCTTGATCGTCCCTGGCCCCGGCTTGGAGGCAGCGATCAACACGTCGCTCCCCGCGATGGCAGCGGCCATATCACCGGTGCGATGCTCAGCGTTCGTCACCTGCGCGTAGTGCCACTTGTACGGGTTCTTGTCCTGGTTCTTCTCCAAATCCTCTCGACCTGGATGCAGGATCCCCTTGCTATCGACCATGATCACATTGCCAGCAGGTACACCGGCAGAGAGAAGGATGCGCACAAAAGCGATGTTCGCCGCGCCTGTACCGACCACGCAGTAGGTAATCTTGTTCATGTCCTTGCCGACGACCTTGAGGGCATTGATCAGTCCGGCGAGGGTGATCGACGCGGTCCCCTGTTGGTCGTCATGCCACACCGGGATATCAAGCTCCTCACGCAGTCGGTCGAGGATGTAGAAGCACTTCGGATTAGCGAAGTCCTCCAGGTTGATCCCCCCGAATCCTGGGGCGATCCACTTCACCGCTTGGATGATCTCCTCTGGGTCCTGCGTGTCGAGCATGATCGGGAACGCCCCGACTCCACCCAAATACTTGAACAGGAGAGCCTTCCCCTCCATCACCGGTAGACCGGCGTGCGGGCCTATGTTTCCTAGACCGAGGACGCGCGATCCATCGGAGACGACGGCAACGGTGTTCGCCTTGTTTGTGTAATCGAACACCTTGCTCTGATCGGCCTCAATCTCCTTGCAGGGAGCAGCCACACCGGGGGTGTACCAGATCCCGAAGTCGTCGACGCTGGTAACAGCGCACTTGAGCGCTGTCTCAATCTTGCCGTGATAGAACGAATGCCAACCGGGTGCCTTTTTAGCAGGAATCTCCGCCCGCCGCTTCATTTCTTCTACACTGAGCTTCTGCTCTTCCATCATTCGCTCCTTTCAATTCTGTCATGGATCGCTTGCATATTCTTGCTCACCGTCTTGCCTACGGTGTTGTACAAGCTCTCACCGTGGGCGTCCATGGTTACTGTGAGCGGGCCAAACTCTTCAACGGAGAGGACCCACACCGCCTCGGGTATTCCTAGTTTATCAAGCCAGTAGACATCGCTGACCTCACTGATCGCCCGTGCGGCAAGCGCCCCTGCCCCTCCGGTGTAGTGGGTGTAGACTGCCCCAACCTTGTGCAGGGCAGCAAGGGTACTCTCGCCCATCCCCCCTTTGCCGATGATCACCCGCACGGGGAACTTCTCCAGGAAGCGATCCTCGAAGATCTCCATCCGGGCCGATGTCGTCGGTCCGGCAGAGACAATCCTCCACTTGTCATCTTTCTTCTGCACCACTGGTCCGCAGTGATAGAGGCCAAGCCCCTCTACCGGGAAAGGCTCTCCGTGTTCGAGCATCATCAGGTGAGCCTCGTCGCGTGCGGTGAAGATCGTCCCGGTAATATAGATTACATCCCCCACATGCAGGTCGCGTGCCTCCTGCTCTGAGATTGGAGTGTTCAGTATTCGTTCCATGTCAGATCACCTCGATCCTTCCGTGTGCGTCGATCGTCACGCGTGCTCTTCGATCGCTCCAGCACTGGTAGATAATCCCCACTGGAAGCGAAGCCGGGTGTCGATGTGCGTACTCGATGTGTACGTCGAGGCAGGTCGTCTTCCCACCCATCCCCATCGGACCGATCCCGCTGATGTTGATCAGATCACGTAGCTCTTCTTCCAGCACTGCAACGTTACTTTCGGGATGGCGCGAGCCGACCGGACGCAGAAGCGATAGCTTCGCGAGCTTGAGCGATAGATCCGCTCCACCGCCGATCCCCACGCCGATTATCCCTGGAGGACACGGTTTCCCCGCACAATCGACGACATGATCGACGATGAACCGCTTCACACCCTTTATTCCAACACCAGGAGAAAGCATTTTTAGGCCAGCGCAGTTCTCGCTCCCTCCTCCCTTGGGGAGGAGGTCGATCACGCACGTGTCGCCATCAACAATGTCCCAACTGATGTAGGGGATATGCTCGCCGACGTTGTCGCCGGGGTTCTCCCCGCTGAATGGATGGACTGTGTTCGGTCGTAAGGGAACCTCAGATGTAGCGCGCTTTACCGCGTCGATGATCTGTGGGCGGAGTGAGGAAAGCCCGGAAAATTCCGCACCGACGTGCACGATGAACGTCTGAATACCCGTGTCCTGACACATCGGGATCGAGCCATTACGCGCTGCATCGACGTTCTTCAGCATCGCCTCCAGTTGCACACGTGCCGCACCGCTCTCCTCTTCCTTTGCCTGTTTCAGGGCATTGACGACGTCCTGTGGAAGGATTGTCTCTGCCTGACGGATCGCGGAAACTAGGTGTTCAATCACCTCATCACTGTTCACTTCTCTTCGCCTCCAAAGTGGTCGCCCACGAACTTATTGTAGATCTCCAGGTAGTCTGGTTTGTCCTCATTGACGAACGTGCCCACGATGAACTCCTCGCCCGGGATGATATCTGCGTCCTTAGGATCGGCGAAGTTCTCGATCACCGCCTTCTCGTTGTAGTAGCGCATCTCGTCAAGTCCAGTGGGAAGGCCGTTCTTACGACCGTAGTTGGTCGGACAGGGGCCGATGATCTCTACGAAGGTGAATCCGGACTTCTGGATTGCCTCTTCCATCGCATGCTGGAGACGGTGCACATGCAGCGTTGTCCATCGCGCGACGTAGGGCGCACCGGACGATGCCGCAAGGTAGGGGAGGTTGAACGGGTGCTCGAAGACCCCATAAGGGGCGGTCGTCCCCTTCGAGCCCATCGGCGTCGTCGGCCCGACCTGTCCACCGGTCATCCCGTAGTTAAAGTTGTTGACGCAGAACACGCTGAGATCGATGTTTCGGCGTGCGGCGTGGATAAAGTGGTTTCCTCCAATGGAGAACAGATCGCCGTCACCGCTGAACACGACTACTTTATGCCCGGGTTTTGTCTTCTCCAATGCCGCTCGCAGTCCAGCGGCGAATGGAATAGCTCTCCCATGTGTGGTGTGATAGGAATCGGGACGCATATACCCGGCAAGGCGACCGGAGCAGCCGATCCCCGAGACGACGGAGACATCATCCACATCAAGGCGAAGATGGTCAAACGCCGCTGCCAAACAGGACATCGACGTTCCCAGACCACATCCAGGGCACCAGATGTGGGGGAGCCGCTCACTACGGAAGTAGTGTTCCAGTGGATGATGAGCATCGCTTACTATCTCCGGCTTCGGCTTGGTCAGTGTATGTGTCATCATATCATCTCCTCGATTGCCGCAAGGATGTCTTCCGGGCGATGGAGGCCACCACCCGCATGTGGGACGAGGCGCACCGGGCACTCTCCGGCGACAGCTCGTTCCACTTCGCGCACCATCTGCCCCAGGTTCAGTTCCGGGACAACCAATCCCTTCACTTCACCTGCGATCGCGCGCACCTCCTTTGCCGGAAACGGCCACACCGTGATCAACCGCAGCATCCCCACCTTGATCCCCTTTTCCTGTGCCAGCTCCATCGCGCGTAGCGATGTGCGCGCAGCGATCCCGTAGGTGACGAGAACGACATCCGCGCCGTGAATGTTCTCCTTCTCTACCTCGATGATCTGATCAGCATTCAGACGGATCTTGTTCATCAAGCGATCCATCAGCTTCTTCTGATTATCGACTGTCAGGTCGGGATAGCCACGCTCGTTGTGAGTGAGGCCGGTGACGTGCACACGATATCCGTCTCCGGCATTAGCCATCTCTGGAACGAGATCTGCGCCACCTTTGTAAGGAAGAAATTTCTCATAGGGAACGGTCGGTTTCCGTCGCGGATATATCTCGATCTTATCCGGATCGATGACGACCCGTTCCATCATGTGTCCCACCACCTCATCGGTCATAACCAACACTGGCTGACGGTACCTCTCCGATAGATTGAACGCCTTTATCGTCTGATCGAACATCTCCTGCGGCGATGCTGGCGCGTAGGCAATAATCTCGTGGTCTCCGTGCGTTCCCCAACGCGCCTGCATCATATCTCCCTGCGACGTAGCGGTAGGAAGGCCTGTGCTCGGCCCCCCTCGCTGTACATCAACGATCACACAGGGAGTCTCAGTCATGATGCCCAGGCCAAGATTCTCCATCATCAGAGAAAAACCTGGTCCGGAAGTGGCGGTCATTGCTTGCAGCCCTCCCCATGCCCCACCAAGAACCGCAGCGATCGATGCCAGTTCATCTTCCATTTGCAGGAAATAGCCACCAATTGTGGGAAGACGTCGCGCCATCCTCTCGGTGATCTCCGATTGCGGTGTGATCGGGTAGCCTGCGAACAACCGACAACCGGCGGCTATCGCTCCCTCAGCACAGGCAACATCCCCATTCAAGAAGTGCTCACCCGCCAGGATATCCTTGTTACTCATCCCTCTCACCTTCTTGCTTGTCATCACGCTCACTCCAGATTGCAAAGTCGGGACAGAGGAGCTGGCAGTATCCACAGTTAACGCACTTTTCAGGCTCGAGTATCTCCGGGTAATAGTATCCCTTCTCATTAAAGTGGTCCGATTGTCCTAAAACTTGTATCGGGCAGAATTCGATGCACAGCCCGCACCCCTTGCACAGGTCATCGACGATGGTGATCGTTCCGTTTGCCGTCTGCCATCGTTTACCTGTGTTTGCCTTGTCCATCGTCGCTTCGTTCATAGCAGGTGTCCCAGTGTGCGCTCACGCACGGTCTGCGGTCGATAGTCGGGAAGAATGGGCGGTGCCTTGCGATCGGTCTTTATTCCCGCCTTGTTCAGCTTTTCTTCGTAGTCAATCACGTGCTGAAGCGACAGCCCGTCAGTCTCTACGCTCTTCGCCCACTTACCAGCGGAGATTCCAGCGCGACGGCCAAACACATTATAGTCAAGTTGGGAGTTCCCCATCAACCGGTTCTTCCCGTGCACGCCGCCTTCGCACTCGCCACCGGCGAATAGTCCCGGAACGCCGGTGTACCCGTTGGCATCGATCTCGACTCCACCATTCTGATAGTGCAACGTAGGATAGACCAACGCCGGATCGACAGTGATATCGATATCGTGACGGTGCCACATCGTCCACATCGCAGCCAGGACCTTCTTAATCGTCCCCTTACCATGAATCGCGTCGATCATCGGCGTATCCAGCCACACACCGCGTATTCCACTTGGGGTCTCGATCCCTTTATCCTTCTTCCAGCACTCTTCGATGATCGCAGCCGCCTCTACATCACGCGGTTCGAGAGGGAAGACGAATTCCTCCCCGTCTTTATTCACCGGCATTGCTCCCTGGTTCCTCAGTTTTTCGGTGGCCAACTGACCCAGGATCGCCGCCGGGAAGGCGACACCTGTCGGGTGGTACTGCACCGAGTCCATATCAATGATGTTCGCCCCAGCGCGGTAGGCCAGCACCAAGCCGTCCGCGGTCGCTCCGTAGTGGTTGGTGGTGGGGAATCCCTGGATGTGAATACGGCCGAACCCACCGGTAGCAAGAACGGTCGCCTTGGCCTGGATCACGCGGTATTCCTCCGTCTCGATGTTGTAGACTACGGCTCCAGCGGCGTGCCCTTGCTTGTCAAGCAGCAACTCGACCGCGGGGAAGAACTCAAGGACCGGGATGTCCAGGTTTCGTGCCTGATCACGGATGGCGTTGAACGTCTCCTTGCCGGTGTAGTCCTTGGCCGAGTGCATCCGCATCCGCGATGTCCCTCCGCCGTGCGCCTCTACGTACTGGCCATCCACCTTGTCGTACATTACCCCCATGTCCTCGTGCCAGCGGATTATCTCGGGAGCATCGGTAACTAACGCCCGTACCAGATCCGGTTTGTTGGCGTAATGCCCTCCGCCCATTACATCGAGGTAGTGAATCGCCGGTGAGTCCTGCGGCCGATCGGCGGCCTGGATCCCTCCCTGGGCCATGATTGAATTGCAGTCCCCGTGACGCAGCTTAGTAGTGATTAGAATACGGTCTGTAGGGATGCCTTGCTCATGAGCGAAGATCGCCGCCACTGTTCCCGCTCCTCCGCCACCGATCACTAAAACGTCGACATCATAATCGACTTTGGATAGGTCGACACCGCGTGGATCTATCACTGGATGTGCCTCGAAGATATCGGCTATTTCGTTTGAAACAAACTCCCCAACAGAAGGGCCAACGGCTAGCTTTCGCTTCCCATCTGGCTTGTAATCAGGGTGATTGCGTTCAAGGACCGCTTCTCTCTCCTCGGGGTTCATCGGGGAAGGGGGCCCTTCCTTCAACCGTCTGCTCCTGGTCGCCTTTACCTTATCGATCGACTTGCGCATATACGCTGGGTACCCGCCAATAAATCCCTTCTTACTCACTTATCTCACTCCCTACAGGTACTTCCTCTCTCACTCGTGCGGCGTATGCCTCTTCCAGCTTCTCCCGACTCATGTTCATCAACCTATCAAGCTCGTCATCGAAGGCCCCATCTGCGATCTCCTTCTGGCGGTCCTTCAAGTGCTGTGGAACCGGTGACATGTAACGGCCATAGATTCGCCGCGCCATCTGTGCCATATGATAGTGTTTGATGTCCGCCGGACAGCGCATGCTACACAGGCCGCACTGAATACAGTCGAAGGACAACTCCGCCGTCTTCTTGATGTCACCGCGCAGCGCGGCTTGGATGTAATCCATGACCTCGATATCCTGTGGACAGGCCTTAGTGCACGTGTTACAAGAGACACAACGCGCTATCTCCGGGTAGTATTGAAGGAGGACGTTCTCCTTAGGATTGATCTTCTCGATGTCGTACTTAGCGCGGGGAGCAGGTGTAAACGGGAGCTGTACCAGGTACATCCCGTCTACTGCTGTCTCCTGACAAGCGAGGGCGAATTGTAACCGGTAGTCCCCCTCCTGTCGGTAGACCGTGGAACATGCTCCGCAGAACCCGGAGCGACAACCCGCCCCGCGGGTGAACCGGTAACCGGCGTATTCCATCGCATCCATAATAGTCAGACCGGCAGGGACCTCGTAGGTCTTACCCATGACGTGGATGTGAATCATTTCCGTTTCTCGTTCTTGTTTCTTAGTTCCCATCTCATCCCTCCCCCTTGACCGTCTGAACGCGCTTTAGTTTGGCCTTGAGCAAGGCGGGGATCTTCCCTGCCTCAACGCCGTAGGCCAGCGCCATTAGCTGGGTGAAATAAATAATCGGCATCTCCTCATAATCGGGGATCGTCCGGATAAGCTCCTTCTGTGTATCATTCAAGTTAAAGTGGCAGAGTGGGCAGCTAGTGATAACCACATCCGCTCCTGCTCTTCGTGCCGCACTAAGTATGCGGTGCGTTCGTTCAACGACAACATCACGGTGATCGACGACCTGATATGCTCCGCAGCACTCCACAGAATACCCGTAGTCGATCGGAGTGGCCCATAATGCCTCGGTAAGATTCTGTAAGACTGTTGGCCTATCCGAATCATCGATCGCGATCTCCTGTGGCCGCAAGAGGGTGCATCCGTAGAATGGGGCCACGGACAACCCTTCCAAGGGGCTAGTCATCCGCTCTTCAATCTTCTCCCACCCGATGCGGTCGCGTAAGATCTCAAGGAGGTGATAGACACTCACCTTCCCCTCGTAATCGACTTCCTTGTTCATGAACGCGTTCAATTTGTCCAGCCGCTCTTGGTCTCCGTTCACGAACAGACTCGCTCGCTTCAGTGTGGCATAGCACATCGAACACAGGGTGATGATCTCTTCTGAGCCCGCCTCCTGAGCACGAATCAGATCACGCGTAGGGCCAACTTGGTGCATCAGGTCGTCATCAGTGAGGGAGAAGACCGTTCCGCAACAGTTCCAGCGGTCGAGTTCGTCTAACGCGTAGCCGAGTGCTTCCATCACTGCTATCCCCGAGATTTCAAAGTCACGGGCGGTATCCTTCAACGTACAACCCGGAAAATAGGTTAATTTTTCCAATCTTTTCACCCGGTCTTCTTTCTGAACGATGCAACCACAGCGATCTGCGGTAAGCGGCTGATCTTTCGATGGCTGAGACCATCAAGAGATACGTGATCCATACTCTTGCGCAAGTAGATCTGACGCATCGCCTCCATCACCTTGGCTAAATCCACCTCTTTAGGGCAGCGCACCTGGCACGTGTAACAACTGGCACAGATCCACATCGAGTTTGCGTTCATCACCGCGGGATCCTTCACCTGCAACGCATGTAGTACCTCATGTGGAAGTAGGTCCATCTGTTCGGCCAGCGGGCAACCAGCAGAGCACATTCCACATTGGTAGCAGTCGAACACGTTCTCCCCGGAAAGCTCCTCGACCTTGTCGACGATCTCGTCCATAGATAACTCGAGGAGGTTGAATTCCTCCTGCGCAGTCCGCTCGGTCTTAGTCATGGTCTCCTCCATTCCTTGGATATCTTTCCCTGTTCATCGCGCAACGTTATGCGAAGAGGAAAGGCGGCGCTGGGAACATAAGCCGGCTGGTAGAAGCCGATCACACTAACAATCTGCTCAATTAGATCGGCGGTGACAGCCTGCGTACCATCACTTACAACGGCGGAGAGCGCAGCGTTGACCTCCGAAATACGCAGCGATGTTGGAGATACAACCTCTGCTTCTCGCACAATCCCGCCTTCGTCGATCACGTAGCGATGGATCAACGTCCCGCTCGCCCCTTCGATCGCGGCAAACCCTTCACCGGGTTCGTTCAACGAGGAACTGACCTCAGAATCATCGCCCTCCAATTCAGCGAGTGCTTCAGCCAGGAGTTCCGCTGCCTGCACCAGTTCGATGACCATCGCCCAGTGTCCGGCGGCGGCGCGATGGATCGGCGGCTCTCCAAGGGCATCGAAGATCTCTTTCTGAAGGGCCTTCGCTTGCGGGGTGGATGCCCCGGAAGTGGCGTTTAGCCTCGCCAGTGAACCAACACGAAGCGGCCTCTCCTCCTTCCACGGCCGGAGGAGAGGGAAGATCTTCTCTACCTCACCCTGGGCCATCTCCGATCCCTGTGGATCGACGATGCGCAGCTCTCCATCGTATAGGCTGGCCTGTCCATCATCGTTCACTGTGGCTAACGAGAATGCCGGAAGAGCAAGATCATGGTCGATCACCCAGGCGGAACCGGAACTACTGAAGCCCGCCGCCACACGCAGAGCAAACTCCAGTAGCTTCGAGGCCATCTCCTCGGCGCGCGCAAGTTCATCATCGGTGATCCCCTTTGTCATCCCCCCCGGGATCCCCCGTTCTGGGGTAAGCCCCCGACCACCAAGAACGGTTATCAACCCTTGGGTGCTCCTGAGCGTTTCGAAGACTTCATCTGCTATTAGCTCAGCATCTGTTTTTATCAGGCCGGCGATACCGCCCCCGTCACTCGAACGGCTCAAGAAGAGTTGTTCGAGGTGATGATAGTACAGACCTACATAGGCGAGCCCTCGTCGTAGCGTCATAGCTTTTTTGGGTGGAGATACATCGTAGCAGCGATCGAGTGCTCTCGCCGCAGCTAGGTGCTGAGAAACGGCACAGTGGGCATCGATCCGCTGAACGTACAGCAAAAGGTCCTCTGCCAGACGACCACGCATGTATGAGGCGAATCCATCGCCCCTCTCCTGCACGAGAATATGGGCGCTGAGCGTATTGCCTTCCGTTAACACCACTTCGTCGAAATGGGGGATGGGGATAATCGTGCTATTCTCCATCATTCACCCTCCTTTTTAGCAGCGAGGAAGCAGCGGAGTACTTGTAGGCCGTACCGACGACATCGGGTATCGAATCGAGCACCTGCTGCTCCTTATGCTCATGATCATCTCCCGAAAAAGAGACGAGGGAGGCAAGAGCGTACAGAATCGCCCCTCCTTGATCTTGCACCCCTGCTATTGGCCCAGAGCATCCGGTACAGGCGCGATTGGACTCCAAGCAGATCGCCCCACATCCACCCCGAGTCATCGGGCCCAGGCATATATACCCTTGATCTAGGAGACAGATCTCCGGATCTGGCGGATCGGCATGGAATCTTCTAATAGCAGTGAGCGGCTGCGGGGCGTGTGTACGACTACACTCAGCACAGACTGACTTCTCTTCAGCAAAGACCGTCCCGGGTTCGGGTAACTCATCTGACAAGAATATGTCCTCCACCATCCGCGTAATCATCACTTCTGGAGGAGGGCACCCGGGGAGGATGTAGTCGACGTCAATCACCGCTGAGAGTGGCTGCACGAATCCCTCTTCTCCGTCAGTCGCGGGCAGACCTCGTAGCTGGGCTCCTGGAACGAGATTGGCCAGTCCGCACAGACCGCCGAGGTGTGCGCACGCTCCGTAGGCGACTACCCTCTTTGACTTTCCGCGCAAGAGCTTCACCTTCTCGATACAGTCCTCTCCATGCACCGGACCGGCGTAGATAAGAAGATCGAGTCCTTTATCATCGAGTTTTGCGATGTCATCTGTCGTGAGGTCCGCGCTCTCTGTCGCCCAGAAAGCAATCTCTGAGGCATCGAGCATAGCGGCAAGCTTGGTGCTGAACATGACCGACTGACTGCACCCACCACAACCGCTTGCAGAATAGATCCCCACTGTCTTCTTATTAGGCATTGGACATCACCTTGCTCGGCCCGATGGCCCGTATATCAGCGGTGAAACTCTCGACCGCCCGCTGAAAGATTAGTCCTTGGGCACCGGCTATTCCCACCTCTCGAATTCTATCTGGGTTGAAACCGAACTCCCGAAGAGCCCGCTTAAGTAAGTATACACGGTTTGCCCCTTTGAGGTTCCCCCCCTCGTAGCGACAGTGACCGGGACGGCAACCACCAATAAGGACACCATCTGCTCCCTTGGCAAAGGAAGACAGAATCATATCTGCTGTCACCTCACCAGTACAGTTAACCTTAATGATGGAGATATTGGACACATAAGGCATACGGCTGACGCCGCACAGGTCGGCGGCAGCATAGGTAGTCCACTTACATAAGAAAGCGATGATCTTCGGCTCAAACTCCGAATTTTCACTCATTGTTCACTTCCCAACGCGGCGGCGATCATCTCTTCGATCTGCGCGTGCCGCTCATTCTTAACCTCGATAGCCCCTGCAGGACACGCTGCGGCGCAAATACCGCACCCTGAACAGAGGATCTCGTTCACCACAGCGATACCCGATCGCTCGACCTTGACAGCTGCATACGGACAGACGCTCTCGCAGATTCCGCACCCCGAACAGAATTCGTCACTAACCGACGCCACTTCGGGAGAGTGTGATAGCTCCTCTGCAGACAGAATAGCGATCGCCTTGGAGGCCGCCGCGCTACCCTGCGCTACCGAATCGGGGATGTCTTTGGGTCCCTGCACCGTCCCGGCAATGAACACCCCTGCGGTCGTCGTCTCTACCGGACGCAGCTTAGGGTGTGCTTCCTTAAGAAACCCGTTCTCATCGATATTGATATGAAAGGTCCTAGCGAGCTCCGCTGTCCCCTCACTCGGGACCATGGCCATCGCTAATACCACCAAATCCACGCCGATCTCCATACTCTTCCCGCTAATGGTGTCCGCCCCCCACACCGCAAGGCGATCTCCTTCATCGACGACTTTAGCAACCTTTCCCCGAATATAGCGGATGCGCTTATCTGATATGATCCCTTGCGCGAACTCCTCGTATCCCTTTCCATCAGTGCGGATATCGATGTAGAAGACGCTTGCCTCTCCCTCGGGGACACTATTCTTGAACAAGAGCGCATGCTTAGCGGTATAGGTGCAACAGATACGAGAGCAATACGGTTTGTGACGTCCAGGATCACGTGACCCCGCACAGTGGACAAAGGCGACGCTCTTCACCAGCCGCCCATCTGATGGCCGGCGTAGCTGGCCCGCCATCGGGCCAGAGGGATGGATCATCCGCTCAAACTGGAGCGAAGTTACAACGTCGGGATACTCCCCACCACCGTACTCTGTGAGGTGACTAGGGTCGTACAGATCGTAACCGGTGGCGATGATGGCCGCGCCCACCTTCTTGGTGATCGTCTCTGGAGCCATGTCGTAGTCAATCGCTCCGACATCGCATACGTCCTGACAGAGTCCACAGCGGATCGGCTTCACCCCCAAACAGGCATCCTCATCCAACACGTACGAAGAAGGGATCGCCTGCTCAAAAGGTAGGTAGATCGCCTTACGCTCGGAGAGGCCTTCGTTGAACTCCTCCTTCACACTCACCGGGCAAACCTCGGAGCACTTGTCGCACAGATTGCACTTATCCGCATCGACGTAGGTGGGGTTCTTACTGATCGTGACCTCGTAGTTTCCTGTGTAACCGCCGACCTTGATCACCTCACTGTAGGTGAGAAGCTCGATATTCGGGTGACGGGATGCTTCCACCATGCGTGGTGTAAGTATGCACTGGGCGCAATCAAGGGTGGGAAATGTAACCGCTAGCTGCGCCATGTGTCCACCGATGCTCGGATCTCTCTCCACCAAGGTCACCTTATGTCCGCTGTTAGCAACATCGAGCGCCGCCTGAATACCGGTGATCCCTCCACCGACTACAAGACACTCTGTTTCGTGATCGACACCTATTGGAGAGAGGTCATCGTCACCACGCACCTTCTCTACGGCCGCCCGTGTCATCCGAATCGCCTTCTGCGTCGCCACCTGGCGATCGGAGTGGACCCAGCTCACCTGCTCGCGAATGTTGGCCACTTCCAGGCGATAACGGTTTAGCCCCGCCTCCTCTGCTGCGTTGCGGAACGTCTCTTGGTGCATCGACGGTGTGCAAGAAGCGACTACTACACCATCGAGATTGTGCTCCACAATCGCATCGCGGATCTTCTGCTGACCGATCTCCGAACACATGTAATCATAATCTTCCGCGTGAACGACGCCTGCGTATTCTCTGAGCGCCTCCGCCACAAGACCCGTATCGACCGTCTCCTCGATGTTCATTCCACAGTGACAGACAAAGACACCGATTCGGCTCATGATTTCAGCTTCCTCCCGTAGTTGTAGCCGGTTTCAAATGCACGCTCGTTCAATTCGAGGAACCGCGCAGGAACCGAG
>JAYEFP010000269.1:0-4221 GCA_034715975.1 Candidatus Bipolaricaulota bacterium
GAACAGAGCCCTGCCGGAGCAGCGATGCGTGAGATTTACGCTCGCTTTGAGAAGGCTCTTCGATGATTTTCGCCCGTAGAAAAACCTGGACTATTAATTATGAAGAAAGTGAAAAGCATTCTCTCGCAGAGGTCTGCCTGCCTGCGAACAACAGACGGGTCTTGAGTAAGCGATAGCGAACGGGCAAGAATGGGTTGTTCAGTTGTAGCTTGAAAGGAGGTTGCTATGCCAAGAGGAGACGGAACAGGACCGGCGGGAGCCGGCGCAGGAACTGGAATGGGTCGTGGCCGCGGTGGCCAGGGACAGGCACGCATGGGAGGGAACAAGGCTGGTGCCGGACCCTCCGGGGATTGTGTCTGCCCACAGTGTGGCGAGCGTATACCGCATCGTGTGGGAACACCGTGCTACAAGATAGAGTGTCCAAAGTGTGGGGCGAAAATGGCGCGTGAATAAGGCTGAATACACCCACAATCGCGCTCGAGAAGAAGAGGAAGACGTACTACGTCTCCTCATCGAACAGACAACGCGTCTAGAAAGCTGGGAAGAGCCTCAACTTCGCGAGGCGCTAGACCTTTCCGCACATGATTTTTCAGTGCTAATTGCTGGACTCGAGGCAAAGGAATGGCTGCGCAGAGATGGAGCGCAGCTATCCCTCACCCCAGTTGGCACAGAGGTTGCCCGTAACCTTCTCGATCGCCATCAGACAGCAGAGCGGTTCTTTAATGAGATCTTAGGAGAGCCTCCCGCTGCGGCGCATGCTGTTGCAGAGAAGCTAGAGCATGTGATCTCTCAGCAAGCACTTGAAGAGCTCAAGAAGTCCCTTGCCCGCGCTCGCGGAGCGACACCATTGATCGACATCCTTCCGGGCGAGGCGGGGACAATCGTTGCGGTAAGAGACCCTGGAGGAAAGTCGTTCTCGCGATTGATGGGCATGAGCCTCTCCCCCGGGGCCAGGCTGAAACTCATCCGTAAATTGCCGAACGGAGCTACAATCGTCGAGATAAACGGAGGCAAGGCCGCAATTGCCACCGAGATCGCCCGGGCAATCTTTGTGAGAAAGGAACCAGAAGTTGAAGACCATCGCTCTAGTCGGCCAACCGAACTCGGGTAAGTCCACACTGTTCAATGCCCTGGCTGGATACAGGGCCGTTACATCCAACTACCACGGTACAACCGTGGAAGCCCTGGAGGCCAGTATTACACTCCACGAGGCCCGCGTTCGCCTGGTCGATACGCCCGGGATCTATAGCCTGTCCGACGCCACAATCGAAGAACGCGTTACAAAGAAGATCCTCCTCGAAACAGAGCCCGATGTGATAATCAACCTTCTCGACGCTACCGGTCTCGAGAAGGCGCTCTATTTCACGCTCCAGTTGTTGGAGGCTTCGCTTCCCGTGGTAGCAACGCTAAATTTCGTTGAGGAAGCGAGAAAACGTGGGATTGACGTATCCGCCGATCAATTGGCCGGCCTCCTTGGGATCCCTGTCTTCTCAATCAATCCGCTAAGAAAAATCGGCATTGATCAGCTAACACACGCTGCGCTGACCGCACCGACAGGACACGGATTCACTGTGACCTACGATGACCACATCGAACAAGCGATCAAGATGGTGGAAGGAGTATTACCGGACAACCTTCCCTTTTCCAAGCGGTTTGTTGCTCTTCGTATACTAGAAGGAGACGAGGATCTGACAGGCTATCTGCAAGATCAGTACGTCCTTGAGCAGGTGGCTACACAGATTCCTGAGCATCCAAATCTGAGTGAGGATATTGCAGTTAATCGTCACGGTGTCGCCGCCTATATCGCACGACTGGTAACGACCTTCACTAAGCGCGAACACCAATCAGGATGGCAAGAGAGATTAGATAAGATACTCCTAGACCCAACGTGCGGAATGCTCGTCACCCTTGTCTCCCTTCTCGTGATGTTCGCGGGCCTCTTGTTCTTAGGCGGCTTTGTACAGAACTTCCTATCATCATTCATTCAAAGCTTCATCCTTCCATGGATACACCATGTGTCCATGGGAATGCCTGGCTACATAGGAATGATGGTCGAGAGCGCTGTAGTGGGTACGTCCGCTGGGATTGCTATCGCCATTCCTTATGTGTTTTTGTTCTACTTGTTCTTGGGCCTGCTAGAGGATCTTGGCGTCCTTCCACGGTTTATCCTCATGCTGGATCGCGTGCTCCGTCGCCTTAACCTGCCCGGCCAGGCGATCATCCCCATGCTCCTTGGAATGGGGTGTACCGTTCCCGCTACCGCCGCCACGCGCATTCTCGAGTCCCGAGCTGATAGGATAATGGTAATAGCGTTGTTCACCGTTATTCCCTGTTCCTCGCGGACAGCGATAATCCTGGGGGTGGTGGGGCATTTCGCTGGCATCCTGCCCGCACTGGGGATATACATGATTTCATTGATCCTGATGATCGGCATCGGGCTTCTATTTAGGAGGAGTTCCTCTTCTCCTTCTCCTCTCCTCCTTGAGCTTCCCCCATACCGCCGACCGCTCCTGCGAGGGGTAATACTCAAGAGCTGGCTGCGGATGCGCGAGTTTGTGTACATCGTAATTCCCCTGCTGATTATCGGTGGAGCGTCCTACGGATTGCTTAAATGGTTCGGTCTGGAGGGAGTGCTGTTCAATCCTCTTCGGTTCATTACGGTCGACTGGCTTCATCTTCCCAAGGAGGCGATCACGCCCCTTGTTTATGGGTTTCTCCAGAAGGACCTTACCCCAGCGATGCTCACCTCCGTGTTTGGGACAGCCAACCTCTCTTCCGTGATGACACCCATCCAACTGTTCATCTTCGGAATGGTGTCTACGTTTCAGGTTCCGTGTGTGGTAGCGTTCGGGATGATCGCAAAGGAACTCAGCTGGCGGTGGGCAGTCATGCTGACATTAGTGGCACTTGCCGCAAGCCTCGTGCTTTCCGGTCTTGTTCTTCGTATCATCCTTCTTTTAGGGGGGTAAAAAGTGAAAGTGTATCTCGATTGTTTCCCGTGCTTCATGCGCCAGGCGCTCGATGCGGCGCGTATGGCAACCGATAACCCTGCAGTACAAAGAGACGTCCTCGATCGAGTAGCTGAGCTTCTCCCCACGGTTCCCTTTCAGTCTACCCCGATCGACATAGGACAGCTCGTTCACCGGGTAGTGATGGAGGTAACAGGAGTGACCGATCCATATGCCAAAGTGAAGAAGGACTCAAACGACCTTGGCCTCAAGCTTTATCCCCGGTTAAAGAAACGGGTGCGAATATCGGAAGACCCGCTTCTTACCGCGCTCAAGATTGCGGGAGCGGGAAACATCATCGACTTCGGTCCCAAACTGACGCTGGATCCCAATGGCTCGATCGAGCAGATAGTGAACGACTCGTTCACGCGGGCGTTGCAGGAGCCGCTCGATTCAGCACAGTACCTCGCGTTCAAAGAAGAACTCGCTGTGGCAAACGAGATCCTCTACTTGGGCGATAACACCGGGGAGATTGTGTGCGACAGGATCCTCATCGAGGAACTTGTGCAACGCGGAAAGAAAGTCACGTTTGTCACTCGCGGCGCGCCGACGATCAACGATGCTACCTTGGCTGATGCGCGTTATGTCGGGTTAGACAATATGACGGCTGTCATCGCAAACGGGTCGGACGCACCCGGCACTCGGCTTGTGGACTGTTCCCCCGAATTCACGGCAGCGTTTCAATCCGCAAGACTCATCATCTCTAAAGGGCAGGGCAACTTTGAGGGGCTGTCTGACGTTCTTGCGCCAATCTTCTTCCTGTTCAAGGTAAAGTGTCCGGTGATCGCCCAAGAGACGGAGGCAGAGATCGGGGAAGTGGTGTTAAGAGAACAAACAACAAAGAAGGTGACTAAGTAATGGAAAAGAACGTAAGAAGGATCCTTTCCGAACTTCCGCAGGGCGTAATCCTCGTCGCCGCGGCGAAGACGCGCACGCCAGATGAAGTCCACCGAGCAGTCGATGCTGGAATACAGATCATCGGAGAGAACTATCTCCAGGAGGCCGAACATGCCTTCGCGGCCCTCGGCCGAATCGCAAAATGGCACTTCATCGGCCACCTGCAGAATAACAAGGTGAAGAAGGCAGTGCCCATTTTCGATATGGTCGAGACTGTAGATTCCTTAAAGCTCGGGGAGCACATCGCCCGCGAGTGTGAAAAACTGGACAAGAGAATGCCTATTCTGGTGGAGGTGAACTCTGGGCGCGAGCCACA
>JAYEFP010000270.1:0-15255 GCA_034715975.1 Candidatus Bipolaricaulota bacterium
GCAGTCGCAAGCGATAAGCCGCGCATCACTGAGATCTCATCCCAGATCTGGGACGGGGATGACTATGTACCCGAGGTGTTGGACGATTGGCTGGCTGATTCAAGAGGAGAGGTGATCGTCGCGATTGTCGATGAGAAATTGATCTCGTTTGCCAGGCGATCGTATCTCCTCCCAGGGTACGCGTGGCTTGAGGGCGCACGCACCGATCCTGCCTACAGAAACACTGGCGTTTTTCAGGAGATCTCGCGCTATTTCCTTGATGCTGTGCAACGCGAAGGAGCTGATCTGATCGGTCTTTCCACCTACATCGACAACAAAGTGTCAATCCATATCATCGAGAAGAACGGGTTCCGGAAGGCGGCATCTTACGTATATCTCGAATCAGGGCACGATGCGCCTGTCACGAGAGAAGGACAGCCTTCCACTCGGGTGTTTGAGGTAACACCGGAGGAGGCAATCCCGTTCATCCACAATTCCGAGTTCCTTCACGTTGCGCACGGGCTCTTCCCGCACGGCTGGAAGTTCTACCCATTCGAGCGCGATCCACAGCAGGTTGTCGCTAAGATGCAATCTATACTCGGCATGCGAGAAGAAGGTCGACTGGTTGGCCTCCTCTGCGTGGGAGAATGCCTTCGCCACACAAGAAAATTCACGATTGACTACATCGACGGTCAACCCGATGCAGTTGAGGAACTGCTCAGGCACGGCATCCATCTGGCAGCGGAACATCGCGCCGTTGAGATGATGATTCCAAAGGACGAAGCGGCGGAGGCACCGGTCCTCCCAATTCTTAAGTACATGCGATTTAAGGCTTGGAACGACTTTTCGCCGGACGTTTTCGTCTACGAACACAAACCGTAGTTCTCACATAACCTTCTTGCCCGCGCGAGACAAGGGGAGATGTCCGTCATTCACACTGATCCCCAGTATCAGATCTATCCTCCCCGTCCACTGCAAGACCACACACGGCCCGACTCACTGACTCACTGTTCGTTCACCGAGTGGCCTATCTTGTGTCCGTTCGCACATGGCACGCGCTGTATTGTCTCCTAGGGATAGATCATCGTTTGCTAGACAAAGAAGCTAAGTTGTGCTAGAATCCAAATGCCGAAATGGCAAACCCGAGCGAAAGCCGGGGACGCAAAGTCACGGGTCTATGAGGAGGAATCTATGATCGCCGGACTGCCGAATGACATTAGAAAAATCACACTATTTGTGCTTGTTTCAACCATCCTCTTGGTATTTGCTTTGCCAGGTCTAGCCGAGGATGTGCAGACTCCGTCTACTACACTGGATGATGTACTCACATTCGTCACGCAGAACGACTACCTTTCTCCAACGCAGCAGACGCTCCTCACTTCTTCGCTCACCTCAGCAGTAACAAGCGGAGCACTCACCGTTGATCAGGCACTTGCACTCGTTGACCTCTCCGGGTTAGAGGACGTCACCGATGCCGCGGAAACGCCCGTAGTAACACGTGTTCTATCCATCATCCTCGACGCGCTGGCAAGCGGCGAGATCAGTCCTGAACAAGCATCCACGTACATGGCCGATACCGTTGAGAGTGGCACCCTATCCACTCTCAAAGACTTAACGCAAGCCGAGACACCGATGGGGATCGAGAACTCCATCTCCAATCTCGGTGGATCCGAGGGCTACGAACAAGAGGCAATCGATACGGTACTTGCCAAGGTCGATGAACTTGTGGCTGCCGGTGTTCCGTCGGGGATTGCTCTGCGGGTGGTAAAGGACCTTCTTGGAGCTGGCCTTGACCCTGAAAAGATCATCGCCGAACTGGACGGTCTTGAAACATCGATTGCCGATGCTGGAACTTCCCCGGGCAAGGCGGCAAACGAGGTTGCGCCAAAAGGGCAGAATCAAGAAGAAGTGAACCAGAACACGAACCAGGGAAAGAACGACGAGCCCGAAAACGAGGATAAGGAGAACCAGAACGGTTCATCTGGCAACGGCAAGAGTAGCGGTTCTCCAGAGAACGAAAATAGCAACAACAGTACCAATGGTAGCGCCGGCAACGGAAATAACGGTGGGGACGGTTCCAATGGAAACAGCGGGAATGCCGGCACCAAGGGAGGTAAGGGCTAAGGGCAGAAAGACCCTTCCCTGTAAGCGGTCAGCAAATCGGGACTTGTTTGAGCTGTGGCTCGGGACAAGCCCCGAGGAATTTCCCTGCTACTCCTACTCCTGACAGTCAAGCACGCGCTCATCGGGGAAGATCTGCTGCCATCGTCCGTTAAATCCACCTTGTTCAGGAGTGTTCCAACCGCGCGGTAGCCACTCGCCTCCGTCATCGAAGAGCGAATTGGTTCTTACGATAGGCGTTTTCACCGAACGTAATCCTTCAACCGATAGCTCGTGTTAAATTGGAAAGCACTCAGCACCTAGTGTCTCAATACAGAATGTACCACTTGTTTCGTGTGTCAGCAAGCAACCAGGCAAAAAGGAGCTATTCCCTCTTGCCCGCTTTCAGCTCTTGACAAAGAAGAACACACTGCTATACTGGTAACGTTACCAGGAACGTTACCAAAGAATCCTCTGGGGGATCGATAACGTGAGACAAGTTACGCTGCGAGACATTGCTGAACTTACCGGATTCTCGATTAACACCGTTTCTCGTGCGTTAAACAACAAGGAAGAAGTTCACTCAGATACAAGAGCGAAGATCCTCGCTGCCGCAGATAAGCTTGGATACAGACCCAATCGATTGGCTAAAGGGCTGCGCTCAAATAAGACGGGAATAATAGGGATTGTCGTCACGGATGTGGCAAATCCATTCTTCAGCGCACTTGTCAAGGGGATCGCCAGGGCCGCGCGTGATTTTGACTATAGCATCATCCTGCAGGACTCCGACGAGGACTACGCAGGAGAGGAAGAGGCAATCCAGGTCCTCCTCGCAGAGCGGGTGGATGGAATCCTGATCACCCCCGTGCAGAGCAAGCAAGACACGATAGAGCGTCTCACTGAGGCGCATTTCCCGTTCGTTCTTGTAGGTCGATACTTCCAGGATCTGGACACAAACTATGTGGTGCCTGATGACTACCAGGGCGGATTCATCGCCACCGAACATCTGCTGGAACAGGGCCACATAAGGATTGGCATGGTCAATGGCCCGCTACACATCTCCAGCGCCAGGGAGCGCTTCCAGGGTCTCGCGGACGCATTGATTCAGCACAACATCCCGATTGAGCAATCACTGGTCGCTACTGGTGCCCTCACCGTGGAGGAAGGGCTCCGCCTTGCCCGTTCCATACTCAAGCAGGTACCTCGACCATCAGCTATCGTTTGCTACTCGGACTTCGTCGCCTTCGGAGTAATGCAGGCAATCCGCGAGATCGGTCTCTCCATTCCCGATGACATCGCCGTTGTCGGTTTCGATGACGTGCGCATGGCCTCGTGCTTGCAGGTGCCCCTGACCACCATACGTAGCCCAAAGGAGGAGCTGGGAAGGCAGGCAATGCAGCTTCTTGTGCACAGTTTAGAGAAGAACCACCATGAGACTGAGAATGAAAAGCGCAAGCTCGATGTGATGCTCATCCCCAGGGAATCTTCTCGCGCAATCAAGAGAGATCGACAGCAATCAGCATAGGAGGTGATGGTGTCGCCAGTATTAGGGCCCGACTAGCCCAAAGGAGCGAGTAGAAAGGCTATTTGCCAGCACGAGGTTAGAAAACTACATGCAAGGAGGAACTATGAGGTTCAAGAAACTAGCAATCGCTGTACTGGTAGGAATAGGGCTGTTAGCAGCTTTTGGGACGGTAATGGCGGACAATCTCACCGGAGATATGGAGATCTTCTCCTGGTGGGCAGGGGATGAGGGACCGGCGTTGCAGGCGTTGATCGATATGTACAACGCGCAGCATCCGGGTGTTAATCTGATAAACGCCACGGTGACCGGCGGCTCCGGTGTGAACGCCAAAGCAGTGCTGAAGACGCGCATGCTCGGTGGAAACCCGCCGGATAGCTTCCAGGTGCACGCCGGCCAGGAGCTGATCGGTACGTGGGTCAAGGCCGACCGGATGGAAGATCTCACGTCGCTCTTCCAGCAGGAAGGCTGGCTGAACGTATTCCCAGCAGGGTTGGTCAAGCTTCTCAGCACCGATGCGGGCATCTGGTCAGTCCCAGTCAATATCCATCGCTCAAACGTGATGTGGTATATTCCGGCGAATTTAGAGAAATGGGGCGTGGAGGCCCCGAAGACATGGGCTGACTTCCTGGCTATTGCGCCCAAGCTGCAGGCGCAGGGGATCGTCCCTCTCGCTCTGGCAACAAACTGGACGGCCAATCACCTGTGGGAATCGGTCGCCCTAGGCGTGCTTGGGCCGGAGAAGTGGCAGGAACTGTGGGATGGCACACTCTCTTTCACCAGCCCCGAAGCGGTGGCGGTGTGGGACATGTTCGGGCAGATCCTCCAATACACCAACGCGGATGCCGCGTCCCTATCCTGGCAGCAAGCGACCGACATGGTGGTTGATGGTAAGGCCGCGTTCAACATCATGGGCGACTGGGCCGCCGGATACCTGACGACAACCCTCGGCCTGACCCCCGGTGTGGACTACGCGTGGAGCGCTTCCCCAGGAACGAACGGCGTATTCATGATGCTTTCCGACTCGTTCGGCCTGCCAACGGGTGCGCCCAATCGGGACAACGCCATCGCCTGGCTGAAGCTCCTCGGATCGAAGGCGGGATCTGATGCGTTTAACCCACTCAAGGGCTCGATCTCGGCACGCACCGACAGTGATCTGTCGCTGTACAACGCGTACTCACAGTCCGCAGCCCACGACTGGCAGAATGATGTTGTTGCCGGTAGCCTGGCACACGGCGTCGTGGCGAATGAAGGGTTCATGAACGACTTTGCCACCGTTATGGAGATGTTCCTGACGAGCAGGGATCCGCAACAGGCAGCCAACGCCTGTGAGGCAATCGCTCGACAGAACGCAATCGGCGAATAAAGTCTAGAGCGAGGGGGCGCTTGCCGCTCCCTCGCTTCTTTCTATGCTCTATCGACTATACAATAATCTTGAAGGAGGTGAAGGTGCACCTGACCCGCGACCGCATTATCGCATTCTCCGTTCTCCTTCCGTCGCTTATCTTAATCGCCGTGTTTGTGTATGGATTCATCGGCCAGACTGTGTACATCTCGCTCACCGATTGGGGGAAAGGAGCCGCACTCGCTGTGAATCCGGAGATGCACCTGATCGGGTTTGACAACTATAAAGAGCTGTTCACCAGCTTCTTGCACGGGCGTTTTCGGCAAGACCTAGTTAATGCGTTCTTCTACACTATGACTCTTGTCCTCGGGTCGCTGACGCTGGGTCTTTTCCTGGCAATACTCCTCGACCGCGAGCCACGCGGGGAGGGGATGTTCCGCACCATTTTCCTCTACCCAATGTCGCTCTCATTCGTCGTTACCGGCACAATCTGGCGCTGGCTCCTCACTCCAGGTGGAGGAATCAATGTTCTACCTACCTTTGTCGGGCTCCCCGCTGGGAATTTTCGCTGGATAAGCAGCCGTGGGCAGATATTGACATTCGACTGGCAGAGCATCCCAGTGATAACCGCGATCGTTGTCGCCTTGGTACTCGTCTTCCTCGCCATACGCACGTGGAGAAGAGGCGCTTACAGGCACGCATTGATCATCGCACTTCCAGCGGTACTGCTCGTCCTGTGGGCCCTATTCGGCCAACGCATGATCCCTCAGATGCTTCCGATCCCCGAAAAACATGGCTTTAACCTAGCGACAATCGGGATAAGCATCGCCGCAATATGGCAGTTCTCCGGATACACGATGGCCCTCTACCTTGCCGGCTTACGTGGGATTCCCGTTGCGCTACACGAGGCGGCTCGTCTGGACGGAGCAAGCGACATTCAGTACTACATGCGCGTTGCCTTCCCCATCTTGAAGCCGATCACGTTAAGTGCGGTCATTATCCTTGCCCATATCTCACTTAAAATGTTTGCCCTCATCTTTGCCATGGCTGGGCCGGACAACGCGTCCACGGGACACCCCGCCGTTTTGATGTATCTGACGACCTTCCGAGGGAACAAGTTTGCCCTCGGGGCATCGATCGCCGTTATCCTGTTCTTGCTCGTCGCCCTGTTCATCATTCCGTACCTGGTAAGTTCGTTCCGTGAGCAACGCAGGAGGGCATCGTGACGACAAAAATCAACTGGTCTCGCGTCCTCCTCTATACAACCCTGATTGTCGTTGCCGCTGTATACCTGACACCAATCTACATGACGGTGATCACCGCGCTCAAGAACCCGGCAGACATTAACCTGGACACAGCCTGGCAGGTGCCGACACACCTCAACTGGGGAAGCTTCTCGCAGGCGTACACCAAGCTCGCGCCCAACATGATGAACAGCATCATCCTCGCTGTCACCGCGACTATCCTCTCATCAATGCTTGGCTCGTTGAACGGCTACGTTTTCTCTAAGTGGCAATTCAAGGGGAACGATATCGTGTTTACTCTGGTACTGTTTGGCATGTTTATCCCGTATCAGATTATCCTTATTCCGCTCTTTCAGACACTGCGCTCGATTCACTTGTACGGCGGTCTGCCGGGATTAATTCTCGCCCATGTTGTCTATGGCCTACCGATCACCACGCTAATCTTCCGCAACTTCTATGCCCAGATTCCGTTGTCACTGACCGAATCGGCTCAGATCGACGGAGCGGGCTTCTTCAAGCTATACCTACGCGTGATCTTTCCCCTATCGATCCCGGGGTTTGTCGTTACGTTCATCTGGCAATTCACGCAGATCTGGAACGAGTTCCTGTGGGGAATCACTCTTACCAAGTACTCGGCCAACCCGATCACAGTGGGCCTGGCACAGCTTGCCGGCGGTCAGGCGGTCAGCTGGAACCTGCCAATGGCTGGGTCGATAATCGCTGCGATTCCTGTATTGCTTATCTATATTCTGATGGGACGATACTTCATCCGCGGCCTCCTCGCCGGCTCGGTGAAGGGGTAGCCGCCCTTTAACCCAGAGAAAAGGAGGCAGGATTGACAACTGAGAAAAAGGTGCGCTGGGGAATACTGAGTACGGCGAGGATCGCCGCAGAAAGACTGATTCCCGCGTTTCACGAGTCAGAGATAGCTTCTCTCATCGCTGTCGCAAGTAGAAAGAAGGAGAGGGCAGAGCAGTTCGCTTCTAAGCATCATATCGCTCGGGCATACGGCGGTTACGATGAATTGCTGGCAGATAACTCCATCGATGCAGTCTACATTCCCCTCCCTAACCACCTCCATCGAGAGTGGGCCATTCGGGCAATGTACGCGGGAAAGCACGCCCTGTGCGAGAAGCCCCTCTCCACAAGCGCCGCAGATG
This sequence comes from Candidatus Bipolaricaulota bacterium, assembly GCA_034715975.1. Classification (GTDB taxonomy): domain Bacteria; phylum Bipolaricaulota; class Bipolaricaulia; order UBA7950; family UBA9294; genus M55B144. The sequence goes on from JAYEFP010000270.1 coordinate 7,351, forward strand.
GGATGGCAATGTTTGCGGCAAGCCAGAAGAACAACGTCCTCCTTATGGAGGGGTTCATGTACCGCTTTCATCCACAAACGCAGCGAGTCAGAGAATTGCTAGCAAAGGGAACCATCGGGCAACCACGCCTCATCCGCGTCGCACACTCGTTCCCACTCATTCTCCAGGATAGGGACGATGACTTCCGCTGGAGCAAAGAGTCCGGCGGCGGGAGCCTGGCAGATGTTGGCGTGTACTGTGTCGATACGGTGCGGTACCTCTTCTCCGCAAATCCGGTAAAGGTCTTCGCCCAGAGCACATATCACCCCAATCACAGTGCCGAGGCGGAGACGAGGGCGATTCTCACCTTCCCCAATGATCGTGTAGCGGTCTTTGATAGCAGTTTTCTCCTGGCCGGCAGGAGGGAGTACGAGATAGTGGGGGACAGAGGGCGGATAACCGCATTCAACACTTACAATCCGGGGAGGGGGGTCGATGTAAGGATCGAACTCGTGACCGTGGGTACCAAGAGCGTGGAGAAGATCGACGCGGAGAATGAGTACCGTCTTGAGGTAGATCACTTCTCAACGTGCATCCTGCGAAACGAGCCTCCCGCCATCTTCCGCAAAGATAGCATCGGCAACCTGCGCACACTCGATGCGTTGCGCGAGTCAGCACACAGAGGAATGCCCGTTGACACAGGCCTCGCAAGATAGTCTCGCCCTTCTCGAAAACCAGTTCGGACCGGGAGTGAAGGCAATTACCGCTCGCGCCCCAGGGCGCGTTAACCTGATCGGAGAGCACACCGACTACAATGGCGGATACGTCCTCCCTTTCGCCATCGATAGAAAGACCGTTGTTACCGTGAGGCCGCGTAGGGATCAACTACTTCGTGTCTACGCCGCCGCGTTTGACGAAACGATCGAGATGGTCCTCCCGCTCGTCAACCCCGCGCCAACCGGTAGCTGGAGCGACTACCTTATCGGCATTCTGCTGGAGTTCCAGCATCGAAGCGCTCTCCCGTTCGGATTCGACGAGGTCATCACCGGAAACGTCCCATTGGAGGCCGGCCTGAGCAGTTCCGCCTCATTAGAGATCGCTCTCACGTTATCCCTTTCTCATCTGTACGACATCGAGCTGACAGATCTGGAGCTCATCAAGCTCTGCCAACGTGCGGAGAACGGCTTCGTCGGAACGCAATCGGGAATCATGGACCAATACGCAAGCCTCCTTGCACGCGACAATTCGGCCTTGCTTCTTGATACAACATTGCTGCAGCATCGATACATTCCGCTGGATGTCCGCGATGCCTCCCTTCTGATCGTCGATTCAGGAGTACGGCGATCGCTTGCCTGTAGCGGATACAACGAGCGTCGGGGTGAGTGCCAGGAGGCGCTTCGTCTACTTCAAGAGCGCATGCCGAAACGAGGGATCCGTTCGTTGAGCGATTTGAAACCAGATGAACTGGAGCGACTTGAAGTCGCGCTGCCAAGAACCTTGGTAATGCGCGCGCGACACGTTGTCGAGGAAAACGCTCGTGTACTCGATACTGTCAATGCCTTGCAGCGAGATGATTTCGTCACTGTGGGGAAGTTACTCTTTGCCTCGCACGCATCCCTGCGCGACTTGTTCCAGGTAAGCACCGAAGAACTCGACTTTCTAGTAGACTGGGCAAGAGAACACGGCGCGCTCGGTGCGCGCCTCGTCGGCGGTGGCTTCGGCGGTGTCACGCTGCACCTCGTCCCGAAAGATCGCGCAATGGAATACGCTAAGGAAATCGCAACAGCGTATCACGCAAAGTTCGGATTGAACGCAACGACAATCGAGGTTCGCCCGTCAGCCGGGGCGAAAGAACTGGAGAACAGATAAGCTCTTTCTGATAGGCTTTTCGTGATAGTGACAAATACAAGAGCCTCTCTCGCCCGCTCGCTCAAGGTCTGCCTGCGTGCGCCTGCCTGTGCGTGTCCGCACGCAGACAGGGACACGCACAGGCAGGGCCAAGATCGCCAAAAAATGCTACAGTTTCTTCTCGTTTCCTCTGTTCATGATTCCCTTTGCGTCCTGTCTGTCAATGGCCGAGAACAGACAGGCCTTTGCATCTTGGCGCGAGGATGCTTTTCCCGTTCGACATTCCGAGTTCGGAGTTCCGATCTTCCTTCTCAGAAACCCATGTAGATCGAGATGATCGGCACTGCCACGGCGCCAGCCGGGATTCCCGAGAGTCCTCCCCAGAACGCCCCAGCAAGAAATCCCATCCCCACTGTCTGTGGATAGGTGAACGACCCCCAGTAGCCAGGTTCCACCTCGATTACATGAAAGGCGATCACAAACGTCAGCGCAAAGCTGATTCCTCCGACAAAAGCGCCGGCCAACGCCCCCAAGCCCGCACCGACAATTGGAGACAAGAGTCCAGAGGGCCTCATGCCAAGTGTCGTATCAGCGATCCATCTTCCGGCTACGGCACCCGCAGCGGCGGCAACTCCACTTACCGGAATCGCAACCAGAAGGCTGTTGGCCAGGGGTGTGCCTTCGGGGCAAAGAAAGAACGCGGTCGAGCCCGCTATTCCTAAGGATAGGAGCGAAGAGCCAGCGGTCATCCACGTTCGGACGGCGTCAGTCTTGCTCGGTTGCAGATCCTCTCCGATGGCCGGCAGGGCCGGCATCAACGCCGCCAGGATAAGACACAGCGCGTTACGCAGCAGTTTCATCATGTTTCCATCATAGGATGAGAAATATATACTTGTCAAGTTCCTGAGATAGCGACGAGGAGGGATCTCCGTTGGCAGAAGGAGGGGAGACCGGTAACCAAAGACTGCTTCATCCCGCGATGCTCGATAGACTCCCGCGATTGAAGACGCGCCTGGGCCTGGCCAAGCAGGGGGCGATTCTTGGTGTAATCGATCGGCTTCCCATTGCTTCGATGCGTTCACGCGTTCTTCGCGGGAGTCTGCAACGCATTATTGGGCCCGTCTTGTGGTCGGTAAAGATCGAGATCAATAACGCTTGTGATCTGTCTTGCAGAATGTGCTATGCGAAGAAGGGGGATAATCTCCTGCCCATGGACGATATTGTGAGACTGCTTGATGATGTCGCTGGCACGGGAACGCGCGTAGAGATTCTCGGAGGCGAGCCACTCATGCGGCACGATCTGGCGGAGATCATCCGCTACGCCAAGCAGAAAGCGCACATTCCCCAACTAATACTCTACACGAACGCCCGCTACGCCGGCCCCTCACGAGCGCGTGAGCTCACTCAGGCAGGGTTGGACGTTGCTATTGTCAACTTGATCTCCTCCAATGAGGAGGAACACGACTTATTCGTGGGGAAGAAAGGGGCGTGGACGGAGACGATAGCCGGAATTAAGTGCATGATGGCTGCGGGAGTGACCGTGTACACGTTCACCGCCATCCATTCCGTTAACATCGCCCGAGTAAGAGAGATCCACGCGTTCGTCAAGGGAACCCTAGGAGCACACGCCCTTTTCTACCAGTACATTCCACAACGAATTGATGATCCGCTTATCCCGGATAGGAAGAGCTGGGCCGAGATTAAGAACTGGATCCTGTGTGAGGCAAACTCAGAGCATGCGCGCTTCGTACGCAACTTTTGCACACTGGCCGGGACATCTTGCTCCGGGGGAGGCTTTGTGTTCACAGTTAAGGTCGATGGTACGGTTACACCTTGTCCATTCATATCAGACGTTCGGCTCGGCAACATCAAAGAGGATTCGATCTGGAAGATCATCCGCGACCGCTTCGAAAACGATCGCTTCATCGAATTTCGATCCTTACCCAATGGATGCCGGAGTTGCACATACGCCAATGTCTGTAATGGTGGATGCAAGGCGGGAAACGTAACCCTCTTTGGACACTATGATCACAAGGATTCTCGCTGTCTCGGGCCATGGAGAGACCCACTTGCAGAGAATGAGCTCTGCGACCGGCTTCCGTCCTTCTTTTAGTCTCTATCTACGGTTCGAGCCCCAACTTTGCGCGCAGGAAACGCTCCCACTTGAGAGGGCTATCACGGTGGAAGACAATCCGCAACCTGCGATCCTGGGCAAATCCTAGGTCGAGCCGATTCTTCCCTTCAAGCCTGATAATTCGCGCCTCAGAGATGGAGAAGGACCTCTCCCCCACATGCAGTGCCCCATCGCGATAGACCACCTCTCCGGAAGCTACGTGGGAGACCTCTTCCCCTCCAACAAGGAGATCGACAGGGCCGATTGACGCGAGAGCGCCTCTGCCCAAGAAGAAGTTGCTCTCTGTGAGGAAGGAGACAAACTCTCGCAACGGAACACGAGTGCCATCGCTTGCGTGGACGTTCAGGCTTCGATCGAGCGACCACTCGGCGTGGCAGTGCCCACAACGGATCTCGCGCCCGCGTGCAGTGATTCCCCCGATCGTGCGGCAGGCGGGGCAAGCCCATATGAGGCGCTCCAGCCCACGCGTACTACGGGGGAATCGCGTATGCCCGGCAACTGGAATGCTGACATGGAAGAGCGTATCGGAGACGCTATCGGGAGAGAACGGTGGAAAGAAGCGCACAGTAATCCTTCCAGGAAGCGGATACCCACTCCAGCGTGGATAGATGGCGTAGCTTCCCTCTACATGCGCAGGAACCAGCGGAACGCCTACCCGCTTGAGAAGACGTCTCACCGTCGGGCTAATCGGCAGCGGGTTCCCATCCCACGTTCTTTCTCCCTCCGGGAATAGCCCTACTATCTCACCACCTTTGAGTGCGGTAAGGAACGCCCGCACGGAAGCGGAATCAACGCGGTAGCGACTGGTGGGGATGGAACCCATAGCGGTGAAGAACCACCTGCCCACTCTGGTGCGCATCATCTCCCCTGTGGTGAAGAAGCGCACGTAGCGACTACTCGCAGCGACGAGAAAAACGGGATCAAGGTAGGAAGCATGATTACAAAGCAGAATGTACGGCCCGCTGTGCGGCAGGTTCTCCTCTCCTTCAACATCGAGCGGAAACAGGAGACGAACGATCACCTTTCCCAGAAGGTAGACGATGGTGAACACAATTCCGGGGCCTGGGACATTCCTCCGCGGTCGAAAGAAGAACGGTACATTCTTCTTGTACTCGTCGTATGCGTTACCGTAACGGCGTGCGAGGACACGCTCTTCATGCAGAAGAGTGTACGCGATCCATAGTAGAAAGAAATCAGGAACTATGATCGTAACGCTCGCTACCGATCGTACAAGCAGTCCAAGGCCGAGAAGATAGCCGGTGAACGCCAGATAGAGAGGATGACGAGAAAGAGCGTACGGCCCTTCACGTACGAGCCTCACGGGTGGTAGAAACGCAAGAGGGAATCCTCCTCCACGTAGGTAGAGGGCAACAGCACACCAGCAAGAGAGGATGAGACTTGTTAACAAGAGAATACCTCCGATCGGAATCGCGATCATCGCAGAAATAGATGAGAACGAAAGTGCCAGGTCGAGGCTCATTGCTAGAAAGACAAGAACAAAAGGAAGGGCAACCCAATAAAGGACGAACGTTGCTGCAAAGACTAGCCACTTCCTGTTACACGCTTTCTCATCAGCCATCGCCAGCCCTCCAATAGCGGCATCTCCGAAAGGCTACAAGAAACCGAGCTCTCTTGCTAATCGATAGGCCCTATAATGGGAAGGATGTAGAGGAGGATAGCCAAGTAGTGGCAGATGCTCCCTGCAAGGACAAACAGGTGCCAAATAGCGTGGTTGTACGGAAGTTTCTTCCACGCGTAGAAAATAACGCCGCCAGTATAGGCAAGTCCGCCGGCAAGGAGGAGGATCAATCCACCATACGCTATGTTAGCGATCAACTGCTTGGAGGCCAGTACGATGAGCCACCCCATCAACAGGTAGGTCATTGTTGAAAGTATTCGGAATCGTCCGATAAATAGAGCACTGCGAACAATTCCGAGTGTGGCCAACCCCCAGATGACGCCTAAGAGGATGAAGGAAAACCTGCTCGGCATTCCCACAACGAGAAACGGTGTGTAGGTGCCGGCGATCAGGAGGTAGATTGAGCCGTGGTCGAGAATGCGAAAGACAAGCCTGACGCGCGGCGCCTGGAAGCTATGGTAGAGGGTTGAGGACAGGTGCAGAAGGACCAAGCTGGCGCCGTACACGGCGAACGCCATCATCCCCCCTGGGGTGGCACCTCGCTGTGCGGAAAGAACAAGCAGCAGCGTCAAGCCAGCAACACTCAGAGCAGTGCCAATTCCATGTGTAACCGCATTGGCGATTTCTTCTCCCAACGGATAGAACTTGAGAAGTTTATAGATATCCGGTCTCTTGCGTCTTGCCATCTGGTGTCCCTTCGCAGTATTAGAGTGATGCTCAGATGGTAGCAGAAAGCTGGCCGTCACAAAAGGAGACTGGAGCCGCTCGGCGAGCACTGTAGGCGGCAAGAACGGTGCTCGACGTGGTGAATTCTCTTCGGCATTCATCTCGGGCAAACTCAACCTTAGGTTACCCACTCAGAATGATAAGGAACCAATCTGACAATACCTGCGCTGTCTAGCCATTGTACGCAGCTCACGGGCGCATGGGATCGCTTGCGTTGATCATGCGAGAACGAAAGCTATGGCCCGCCTTCTACCTAGAATTCATTTCTCAGACGAGAGGCATGTCTTGTGGTGATTCTCGATGGACCAATTGGACATAAGTCTTTTCTCATTGGAAGATGAGCCTGAGCGCGTGAGCTGTTAGGTCAATATACCCGGTTTGGAGAAGGAACGAAAGAGCTCGGTCTTCTTCTCTTGCACCAGCTTAGCATATTCGATGTCACTGCGCTGTTGCTCCACCTCCTTCAAGGATTCCATTGTTACCCCCTTCTTGAGGAACTGATCAGGCTTAGAGAGGCTCTGGAATTTCTCAAACGGGGTTAGGTAGGTTTCGTACTTCTTCTTGATCTTCCCCGTCTCATCCACCGTCTCTGTGGCGAACCCGCATGGACGATGGAAGTTGAGGTACTCATTGAACGTCTTCTTGTAGAATGACTGGATCTTGGTCGCCTCGGACTGAGGGATGTGCCAGTGTCCCATGTGCTTACGAATGATGCTGCCATTCTTCCCTTCTACCAACGCTTGGTCATTGGTGTGCCGTGCTCTGCTCTTGGTGAACTCAATCAGTAGCTTGTTGAGCAGCTTCACTACTCTCTTGTTGACGTACTCACCTCCGTTGTCTGAGTGAAACCCATGAATGGTAAACGGATACTGTGCAAGGAGACTCTTGAGCACAGGCACTAGGTAATGCTCACTAATCTTCGCCACACAGCCGATCACTTCCCATTGTGTCACCTCATCGATGGTATTAATGTGGTACACTCCCTTCACCCCGTTGAGATCCCCTTGATGCACCGTGTCTACCCGTATGTATCCCGGCCTTCCTTGCGGATCAGGCCGGCGACGTTCCCCATACTTACAGGAAGATGGCTTGGTCTTCTCAATGGTCAGGGTGTGATTGCGGTAGAATGAGCCCTTCCGCAATCGGTACAGGTGAGCGACGGAGATCTCACTGATCCGCTGGTACTCACTCTTGCCAAACAGGTTGTACTCTCGTTTGAAGATGGCTACGGTTGCTTTGCCTGACAACCGCTCGTTGTTGTTGTCCAGTTCAGCCAGCAGGAGCTGATCCTCGCGGGTGTATTTAGTGGGGAAAGAATGCCGTTGGTAGGTTCGAATGCGTACATGACCGCTACGACGGAACTGGGTGATGAGCCTTGTCAGTTGTGCACGAGAGATCCCTGTTATCTTCTGCATGTACTGTCTGAGCACCCCCTTCTCCGAGCGAGGACGAGAGCGGTAGTTGTAAGAACGCAATGTATGCTCAATCCAAGCGTATATCTCTTCCCGTGAGCTTCCCTTGAACGTAAACACAGCGCTCGAAGCGAGAAATGCCTTCAGTTCGCCGATATCCCTTACGC
>JAYEFP010000271.1:0-15196 GCA_034715975.1 Candidatus Bipolaricaulota bacterium
GTCACGTTCTCGCTTGCCCCAAGCTCAAAGTCCAGCACAACCTTCTTCCCCTCAACAGTGATCCCGATTGCTACTACCGCCAACATATCCTTCGCTAACCCTACTCCATCCAACATCAGCGCTAACCAGTCGCGCGGTTTCCCATCGCTGTCAACGTCCACAGGTCGCCGCCTCAGTTGGGCTAACCTCTCCCGGCCCACCTTCTGCCACAACCGGGAAACTGTCGACTTGCTGCTCCCACGCTGCTTGTGCACTACCTTCCCTACCCTGCGCATCGATCGACCAACCAGCGCTTCCAACAGCAGACGGTGGGCCTCACTTGCGTCCTGCGCCGCTCTGTAACTCTCCAGGGTAACCTCGTCTGTTCTCTTATCCCCTTTGCCTCGGCGAACACGCGGACGAACGATATCCTCCCGGCGAGATTCGACGTAGCCGTATCCCTTCGCACTACCCGCACGGTAGAACTCTCTATCCTCACTGGGATGGTATGCTGCCCCACACAGCTCTGTCACCTCCCTGGGGGGTGTAGTACCACAAACCTCGTTACTACACCCCCTGAACCATTACTCCAACCAGCATCTCAAGGGTTGCTCCTCGTAGATACTCACGAAATACCTCTCCTGCTTCCTCTGCGCTCACTTGACTAAGCGCCGGTAAAACGCTACCTTTATCCATACGGTGGCCTCCTTTTTCTATTTCTTTCGACAGCTTTACAGCTGCCTGAGGCCATCGTCAAGTTTTAACAACCCGTGGGACATTTCCCCGAGTGGATTCTTGGCCTTGTCTTTGGTGCAATTGGGAACTTTATTATTAAATGGACAGATACGATGTGACCGACACCTGATTGCCTCGCTAGACTGATCAGATATAAGGTGTCCAAAGACCTCAGCAAGTGGTTGTCTGTGTTTCGTCATCTATGTTTGATCCCTTCGCTTCGCTTTTCTTGCCCCAACAACGATCCACGTGTCGTACTGCATATCACGAGGACCATCTTCCCAGTTCTTTTCGTCTCCTGTATGACTTCGCATATTAGCGCGCGCACTCTCACGCACCATCATACACCTATGAAGCTCATTCAGACAAGTGGCCACTCGATGCTTCATTGAATAACTTCGGAAACACTGGGAGGGATCCCCCTAGTTTCGAGTTAATCCCAAACGAACCACTACTCACACTGAACAATAGAGGAGTGGCGCCCTTGGCGAAAACGTGGTGACGCAAACTGCAAACTGACTCAGCAATGAGGCGTGTCCTTCACTTCTTTATCCGACCTCGTCCATGGTAAACGCCTTCCCGTGGCCAGGATAGACAATACGGATGTCCAACTTCTTCACCCGCTCGAAGCTGGCTTTCAACGCCTCGGCGTCATCAACAAGCGTGGCAATCGATGGGCGGGTCCGGTTTTCGAGGAAGTCCCCACTGAAGAACGCTCCGTCATCTGTCCACACGGCGATGGACCCAGCGGAGTGCCCAGGGACGTGCAGGATCGTGACATCAAGCCCGTATTCCGTAAGGCGATCGCCGTCTTCAAGATAGAAGTCAGGGGTGAATCGAACGGGGAGAAGGGCACATACCTTATCTCCGGGGTTGGGGTCGAGGCCCTGGCCCTTGTTTAAGAAGCGTTCGGCCGAGAAAAACCTCCCCTGGAACAAATAGCCTTTACACTGTTCGCGCAAGTTGATCCGTATCCGAGGCTGCTCTTTGAGGAATTAAGTCATGTGTCGCCGGAACTCCCCCATGCAACCTCTGCGCTATGGCAGCCGGACAATCCCCAGACCACCAGGCTTGGTCTCGCCGGTCAGTGGATCCCAGCGTGTCTCGCCTGCTGAACATTGTATTGAGCGCTTTCAGCCGTTGCTGAGGCTCCACTGCGCACGCCCGCTCATCCATCGCCACGTGAACGACCTTGCCCACAAACACGTGTTGGCCGCCTTCTCCAAACAGTGGCCTGTGCCATTCGAGGGTACATTCCATGTTCGCCAAGCATTCCGTGATGCGCGGTGACAGAATTACACGCGATGGCTCAACGGTGAAGCCAGCGTCCGTGATCTCGTCGTTGTCTGTGCCGTTGTACTCGATGCTCTTCTGACACTGCTCTCGCTGCTCCATCACCGGTAGGTTGATGCACCACTCTCCCATTCGAAGGATGTTATCATAGGTATGACCACCCCGACTCTCGCCCATCAAGGAAGATACACCAGCTCCCAGAAGTATACCCTCTGGATGATCTCCGTCCTTTGATCCCCGTTCCTGCGCGTAGGAAAGTCCTTCTTAGGTACAAACCGGACCTTGTAGTCGTCGGGAGCAGGGCAGCCGAGTTCCTTCCACCGGTTAAAGCACTCGCACAACCGGCCATAGAGTCTTTCTGCGGCATTCTCCCCTCCCTCCGCGTAATAGCCTACGATACCATCACCGGCGATCACGACCACGGCCCCAGTCCCAGGATCGCTCAACCCGTAGCCTTGGTCAGTATGCCAAAGCTCCCTAGCCCAGAGAGTGAGTGAGAAATAGAACGCACGGTGGATAGGGTTGCCGAGCGGATGACTCCCTTCCTCCACCTTTGGGAGAACTGACGGAAGGGAACGCTCCCATCTATCCTGACCACCAACCTCCGGAAGCAGGAAGCTTTGCCAGGGATCGGCCCAGGAAAGGACCCCTTCTACAGGGATAAAACTGGACCAACCGACCACCTCTCCTTGGGCATGCTCTGGGCATTCGGAATCATGAGCGAGTCGGATCAGAGGATGCGCGCATCCATGCGCGAGCGGAACAAGGAGAAGCCCCTCTGGAGAGAGCTGATCAAGCCAGTGAGGGGAGAGATCTGTGCACCCGACTGTGGCCTCAATCCGGTCGTACGGAGCCCCTTCGGGCGCTCCGTAGAAGCCGTCACGACAGAACACATGAATGTCCTTGTATCCCTGCCGCTGAAGCATCTCTCGTGCTTCCTTCTCCGTTTCAGAGTGAGATTCAACCGAGTAGACGAGGCTTGAATCCCCCGTTATTTCCGCAAGCAGAGCCGCGTTGTAGCCAGTCCCCGTCCCAATTTCCATAACCCGCATCCCTGACCCCACGCTCGCAAGCTCAAGCATCCTGGCAACCAACGAAGGTTGAGACATAGAGCTGACAGGACCGGGACCCTCCACTCGGGTGACGATTGAGCGATCGGAGTAAATCGTGGCTAGACTCTCTAGGTCTGGTTGGTCAGAGTCGTACGCCACCAGATCCCAAGACATGCTCCCTTTTTCAGTGCGCAGGGAATACCATCGTTTTAGGAAGCGGTGACGCTTAACTCGAAGAAATGCCTTCTGTACACGTTCAGACCTAATCGCTGCCTCTGTTCTCAGGTTGCCAACGTACCGCTCCAGAAGCGCGGCGGATTGCCCATCAGTCATCCGAGGATTCATCCATCATCTTTGGTCTGTGGAAGCTGTTCCGCACGTCTCCATATGGAAGAGTTCATTTGCACCGGCGAATTTCAACCATTCGCCCTCCCGACTGCCCCTCACCCATGTGGTCACGAAATACCTAACAGTTACCCCTTTGCTATTGACAACTTCGGCTCGATCCCACGATTTCGACCTTACCAAGTACGGAACGCCTGGAGCAAGAGCAACCACACAGTCATTAGGCGGAAGGATACAGATTCCGCAGAATATAATGTAGGGGATATCATCCCAATTGAGGCCTTGGCCAAGCTGGGCGGCGTTCTTGATGGAAACAGAGTCGCTCGTTATCGGAACATTGATAATGTGCTCATTTATACTGTTGAGCACGCCAGTGAAGAATCTCACACGTTCATAGTCAAAAGAGTCTCCCTCAGGCAACAAAGGCTCCAAGGGCGTGAACAGCACATGGACCTGCGCGATAAACGCCTCTCTGTCAAACAAGGTCGAAGCATCGTCAGTCTGCCCTAACGCTACCAAACCCATGACCGCAATTGCTACCAGTAGTACCACGGAACTTCTCATGTCGATCATCCCATTCATAGAATACGTTACGCGGATGTTTTGTCAAGTACAGTAGTGTGCATATATAAATTCTATATTCATATATTATAGGAATAGAGTCAAGATGATATTTTTCCCCAAGGTTAGAGCCCCGGCCTCTGCCTACAATGCGTCCAGCCAAGAAGATCCTCCCCGCATACAGCAGATCCATTGTCGCCGAGCGAGGGCTTCACGTGCGCATGGCACCGGCACCGTCCACCGCGGCGCAACGGGAACGAGAACAGCCTCCTCTGAAACAGGCGACTTACGTTATCCGAGGAAGCGGCAGGCGTTTCCCAAGATAGGACTTGGCGGATCAGCCACCCGGGACTAAGCTCAACCGTCGGGAGGTAGCAAGATGCGTGGAGGCAGGGCGTTCATGGTGGTGGGTGCGATCCTGGCGCTCGTCGCGATCGAGCTCTTGTATAGCGGGGGCGCGATTGTGTGGGCGTACTACACCAGGCGGAACGCTGAAGGGTTCTTCGACAGCCCCACGCACCAGATCGCGGCGGATGCATACGCGCTTGCCACGTCCGGGTTAGATTTGTCTTCACATCCCGGAGAGTGTTGACCAGCACAGGTTTTGGGAACCGCGCGTTTGCGCGGGCGCGCCGCGACCGGAACCCGTATCTTCGTCAGTATGGACCCAAAGGAGCAGGTCAACTGGCATACATAGGGTCGGGTCACGCATGGATCCAAACCTGCATTCTTAGGATTCTCCATGATAGGCCGTGCACACGATGACGAGACTGTTGCAGCTGGAAAAACACGAAGGTGCTATCTACCACGGCAACAACCGTGGCAATGTGTGCGCGAGTATCTTCCTTGGCGATGACGATCGAGCCCGATTCCTCGAAGTTCTTGGTGATGTCATCAAGAGATACCACTGGATCTGTCTTAGAACTGAAGACCCATTCAACAATCCCGGCGCCAGCAGTACACTGTGTAGGACCGGAGCCCACGCTGCTGTGCTGTTCTACCCGATCTCGTCCATGGTGAAGGGCTTTCCGTGCCCTGGGTAGACGGTTCGGATGTCCAGCGTTTTCACGCGCTCAAAGCTGGCCTTCAACGCTTCGGCGTCGTTGACAAGCGTGGCGACCGACGGACGGGTCCGGTTTTCGAGGAAGTCACCACTCAAAGAACGCTGCTCCACTGAGGAAATACGTGCGCCAGAATCACGTGAGCGCTTGAGTCAGCCGGTCGATGGCTCGGGTAGTAGTCTTGGTGCGGCGGAACCTGCACCAGTTGACGATCGCAAAGCCACGAACCGTCGCGCCCTTGGATTTGCAGAGCCCGCGCATCTGGCGAATGGCGTGGTTTCCGCCCATCCAAGGATACGGGAAGAACTGGATGACGAGGCAGGCGACCTGCTTACCCTAAAGAGAGTCGGCCCCTGTCAGATAGCTCTTCATGACCGGCGACAGGGGGAAAGCCTCAACCGCCGAGCCAAAGACCAGCGCGTCGTATTGCGCCACATTTGGCCTGATTGCGAGTTGGAAGGCCCTGTCTCCCGATTTGCGACTGCCGACAACGGTCACTTGCTCAATTTCCGCCGAATGTCCCGCCGTCGCAAGTCTCTCCTTCAGCTTCTCGCCAACAGAAAGCGTGTTCCCGGTCTGTGAATAGATGATGATCCCGATCTTCATCTTGCACCCCCAAGGCTTTAGTAGCTACAGATCTGCCATATCTTGGATGATAGTGATCTCCCCTGCGCAGCAGGTACGCTAGACAGTGTATATGGTTCACAGGCTGCCTCGCCAAGTCCGTCCAGTTACACCTCTAGCGGCATCGGCCTTGCTTTAGGGACCACGAATACGCAGGTTCCTCGTTGTCTGGCGTGGGTAGCGAAGCGGAGACTGAAAGCGATCTTCACCCGCTTCCTGTGTATTCGGTCTTCATGAGAATACAAGCCTGCCTCTCACCCGCCCGCTGACGCTTGCTCAAGGCCTGCCTGCGCACGGACATACACTAGCAGGGCAGAGATCGCCAAGGAACAGATTCTCTTCTCCTGCACTCCCTATTCTCGTTCTTCCCTTGGCGTCCTGTCTGTCAAAGCTTGAGCACAGACAGGATTTTGCATCTTCGCTATAGGATTCTTCTGATCTTCCCTATTACTGCTTAGTGTCTTTGCGAGAGACTATCCATTCTGTACTGCGGTACCCACTCTCGATATATCGAGGAGCCAGTTGTTCTTATGTTCAGTCAGTAACTGCCTCACAGGATGGTCTTATAGATTGGGTTCTGGCTGTATCTAATAATGATTAGTGCGAGAATACTCATAATAGTACTAATACTATCGTTCATGACTGTTCTATACTCTCTTTCATTATTAAATATTGGCATTAATACTCGCACGCAACATCATACAGTCATGGAGTTGCTCAAGCAATTTCACCAAATGCACCGGACAAAGCACTACTCTCAACGAACCGAGCGGAAATACACGCGCTCAATCGAACGCTTCTTCCTGTGTCATTGTTAACAGCTCTGCCACACATAACATCGTGCCTTGTTGTACGCTGGCGGTTCGGCGATGATATGCCTCAATGAATACGGGGGATAGTCCGATGCTTTTATCCGAGGAAAGCCTGACGACGAGGCACATCTTACGAACTTGGTGGCCTCTTGCCGCCAGTTGGGCGTTGATGGCCGTTGAGGGTCCGGCGATTTCGCTGGTGGTCGCCCGCTTGGCCTTTCCGGAGATCCATCTTGCCGCATATGGAGGCTTGGTCTTCCCTCTCGCGCTGCTGGTCGAAGCACCAATCATCATGCTTCTCGCCGCCTCGACAGCCCTCTCCAAAGATTGGAGTGCCTATCGAAAGATCCGGCGATTCATGCACCTGACCAGCGGGATACTGACCACCCTGCACTTACTCCTTGTGCTAACACCCCTATACAGTTTCTTCGCACGGACACTGATTGGGGCTCCGGAAGAGATTATCGAACCAGCACGGCTTGGCTTGTTGATAATGCTTCCGTGGACATGGGCGATTGCCTATCGCCGATTCAATCAAGGGGTCCTGATCCGATTTGGACACTCGCTTTCCATCGGTGCTGGAACCGTAATCCGCCTGTTGGCAAACGGATCGATACTCCTTGCCGGGTACCTGTTGAAGTCGTTCGACGGGATTGTGGTAGCAACCGCAGCCACGTCGGCTGGCGTGATGGCCGAGACCTTCTACGTGGCTTGGCGTGTGCGCCCTGTCCTCCAAACTCAGCTTCCCAAAGCTCCGAAGTCTGGTGAGGAACTGACGTACGGCGCCTTCTTCCGGTTCTACATTCCGTTGTCGCTAACGTCGATCATCCTTCTGGGAGCCAGGCCTATCCTGAGCGCCGGAATCAGTCGAATGCCAGATGCGCTCGATTCGCTGGCCGTCCTTCCGGTGGTTACGGGGCTGACCTTCCTTCTGCGAAGTGCCGGTCTTGCTTACAGCGAGGTCGTGATCGCCCACCTTGCTCGTCCCGGTGCGACACGAGCGCTACGTCGTTTTGCGGCCTGGATGATGATTGTCACCAGTGGCGGCATCCTCTTGATCGCGGTTACACCACTCGCCGGGTTCTGGTTCGGCACGGTGACCGGGCTTGTTCCACGGCTTGTCGAGCTTGCTAGGAATGCCCTATTCTTTGCCCTGCTCCTCCCCGCGTTGTCGGTTGCGCAAAGCTGGAATCAGGGGGTTATTCTTCAGAGCAAGAAGACACGCAGCATCACTGAGGCCGTGCTGATCTATCTGGTGGTCTCGGTCGCTATACTGTGGGCTGGTATCCGGATAGGCCGGTTCAGCGGGATCTACGTGGGACTCCTATCGACGGTCTTCGCAGAGGGGTTGCGTACCTTCTGGCTGTGGCTACGGAGTCGCAATGAGCGCAATGTCCTTTGCGAGTGCGACCGATTGAGCGCAGCTAGTCAAAGCAATCAGTGAACTTGTACAAAAGAAGTGCTCGTTGTCGCATACGGAAGAACGTGAGCAATGACGCTCTCAGGCTACTTGTCGCGGCTGGGCGTGGAGGCTATTCTCTCACTGCGGGTAATGCATAAGACAGGGAGTAACGCCATCTTACAGCAGAGAGCAAACAGTGGCTGACTATGGGCAACAAGGAGATGCAGATGAATTTCATTGATCTACGCAGCGATACCGTTACCAAGCCGACAAATGCGATGCGCGAGGTGATGGCCAGTGCCAGCGTTGGGGACGATGTATACGGTGAAGACCCAACCGTCAACCGCTTGCAGGAGATGATGGCCGAGCAGCTAGGGATGGAGACGGGTTTGTTTGTCGCCAGTGGCACAATGGGAAACGTGGTTGCCATTCTCACCCACGCGGGACGCGGGGATGAGATGATCCTCGGCCACCTCGCTCACACCTTTCTCTACGAGGGAGGAGCCGCTGCGGGACTAGCTGGAGTACATCCGCACATACTCCCCAACGAGGATGATGGCACAATCGATCTCGACGCGATCGAAGAAGCGATCCGCCCGGACAACATCCACTTTCCGGTAAGCCGCCTTCTCTGCCTGGAGGACACGCACAATCGCTGTGGAGGAACCGCGATAGCTTCACAGTATATCGATGCCGCTGCACAGCTTGCCCACAGCCACGGAATGTCGGTCCACCTCGACGGGGCACGCTTGTTCAATGCCGCTGTCGCACTCGGCGTCACTCCGGCAGAGCTGACCCGTAATGTTGATTCTGTCATGATCTGCCTTTCCAAGGGATTGGCAGCGCCGGTCGGCTCGGTTCTCTGTGGCACACGCGCATTCATCGATCGCGCGCTACGGATGCGAAAGATCGTCGGTGGCGGGATGCGCCAGGCGGGGATCATCGCCGCAGCCGGGGTCTACGCACTGGAGCACAATGTCGATCGCTTGGCTGAGGATCACGCCAACGCCGCGCGCCTCGCAGTGGGGATTGATTCCATCCCTGGACTCACGTGTACCTCGCACGGCGATCCACATCGTCAGCCCACCAATCTTGTCTACTTCACCGTCGATGGAACAGCCATCGCAAACCCAACCATGAATGCCAACGTTCTCTCACAGCGTCTACATGAGCGCGGAGTCCTTGCTAACGCGCTTGGTAGTGCAAGCCAAATGCGCATGGTGACCCACATTGGAATCAACGCAGCAGACATCGAGCAGACAATCGCAGCCCTGCGGTCATCGATCAACGAGACATAGGTCCGACCCTACCCTGAAGTAGATCCACCCCCCGGCGGAGGGATGACCTACGCCGCACGGAAGCAAGCCCTTACCCTGGTCATACGGGTGGTGAGAGGAGTGTTTCCGTTATCTGCCGTAATCCTCCTCTGACCCACAAAGATTGGAAAAGGGGGATATGATGAAGGGGCTAGTGACTGTGACAGTAATCACGCTCCTGTGGGGAACGCTAGCGATCGCTGGACCGCTGGAGTTCTTCGCCGGCGCGGGGCCATCTGCTGCCGCTCTGGGGAGCATCAATGAGGGTATTCGCGTAGTTAACATCATCACAGGAGACCTCAACACCGATCCCCGGTTCGAAGGGAATGTGCCAGACCTTCCTGACTTGGGAAGTGGCCTCGCATACAGCGCCGGGGAACGCTACTGGATTACCGATAGCTTCGCGCTCGGAGGTGAACTCACCTACTTTAAGAGCACATCTACTACTTCTGGCACGTACGACACAAGTCATACCATTGAGGTTTCAAACGTATCACTTAACCTACAGTGCCAAAGTATCGGCCTGCTCATCGGAGCAAAATTCACGTTCCTCGACGTAGGGCTGAGATTAGGCGTCGATCTCGGAGTGGGTTACTACTATTCCGGGTTCGATACAGACATCACGTTCGAGATGCCAAGCGACTACCCGCACAGTTCCATCCAATTACCCTCCGGACAGGCACACTACAACGGATCCAGCTTCGGGATCGAGGGCGGCATATCCCTCTCCTTTCCCATCGCCGATTGGATAAATGTCGGCACATCAATCCTCTACCGCTCGCTAACAGTGCAACACCTGACCGATGGCGAAGGCAACGGGTTTGACTTTGACGGAGACGGCACAGCGGAGGTGGCGGATTTCAGCGGAATCACCGTTCGATTCACCATCGCGTTGGACATTAATCTCTCCCTGTGAGCGGAGAAAAGGAGTGACAGAAATGAAGAGAACGAGGCTCTACCTTCTGCTGGGGATGCTGGCCCTCGTCGCGTTGGCAATAACAGGTTGTCTTGATACGCAATCTGCGCCAAAGGCGATCTTCAGCGCCTCACAGTTGCAAGAAGTAATACCATTTACCGCAAACTTCGATGCGACGTTATCCTACGACAAGAACGGCCAGATCAAGTCATACTTGTGGGACTTCGGCGACGGTGCATCGGGAAATGGAGCACAGGTAACGCATGATTACGAGACAGACGGTACGTATCGCGTCTCACTGACGATCATCAACAGTCAAGGTGCATCGGGCGCGAGTTCTCTAACGGTACATGCCCTCAACATACCTCCGAACGCGACGTATTCCTACTCTCCTAGGAGCATGCTTGATGATGACTTCATCGTGGGCGCGAGCGAGTGGATCACGTTCGACGCATCGGAATCAACGGACAATGAAGAGATAGTCTCCTACAGCTGGAACTTCGCTGACGGATGGAAGGATGAGGGGCAGGTTGTCAAGCATCGTTTCCTGTGGGCTGGGACGTACAACGTAGCGCTCACTGTTACAGACAACGATGGCGGAAAAACGACGTACCTACACGAAATCAACGTAATGGGCGGGCCGCCATGCAACGCTGATCTGGAAAGCGTAAACGAATGGAATGCAGGAGGGCACAAATGAAGCGGATAGCCCTCCTCTTGGTCATCGCCCTGCCAATTGTCCTCACCAGTTGCGCGCTCGATGACGTGATAAGTCCGATGGTGAATAAAATTCCCGAGGCTGTGATCGATGCGTCTTCACAACAGGGATCAGCCCCACTGCAGGTGCAGCTAAGCGCTCACTACTCGCACGATGATGGAACGATTGTTTCCTACTACTGGGACTTCGGCGATCCGCAGGATCCGACACCGGGGACCGGGATGACAGCGAGTCACAACTACGTCCACCCGGGCACATACCTGGTTAAGCTTACCGTGACCGATGACGAAGGAAAGCTAAACTACGAGAAAATCGTGATCACCGTGACCAACCCCGCCCCGGTGGCAAGCTTCTCCATGGACAACGACGCACCAGTTACGGGCGATGAGGTCTCATTCACCGCTGCTGGCTCCTACGACTCAAACGGTACGATAGTCTCCTACGACTGGAACTTCGGTGATGGAAGCACCGGCACCGGCGTGGAGACGACACACACCTACAACGACATTGGATACTACATAGCAATTCTCACTACAACCGACAACGATGGGGCAACCACCGTTGTGCGTCATGCAGTCGATGTACATGAAGACACCGGCTCATGCGGCAGTGGAGGGTGTGGCGGACCGGACATCCCGTTAGCGGTGATCACCGGTCTCCCTTCATGTTCAGGCGGAGAGACAGGAGTGGCTGTCGAGTTCGACGGTTCGGCATCGCGTGCTGCCGATGGGGTGATCGTCTCCTACAGATGGGAGTTCGGGGACGGACAAACAGGAACTGGTGTGCGTATCAATCATGTATATCAGCAGAGTGGAAGATACGTCGTTACCCTCACGGTGAGAGACGACGCAGGAACAAAGGGAACAGCATACGGAGCACTTGACATCAATACCAGTAGTTGTGGGTTGCCTACCTTATAGCAAAGAACTGCAGTGCCCGGAATAGGAGGGCCTCATCTGGCCCTCCTCTACAAAGGACGGTTAGATGAGCCTACTCTCCGCAATGTTGACCTTGTTCCTGGTGATGGATCCATTAGGGAACATCCCCCTATTCCTTGTTCTGCTCGAAGACGTACCCCTAAGAAGAGGGCGCTGGATCTTGCTGCGCGAGTCCATCATCGCCTTAGGTTTGCTCATGGCGTTCTTGTACGCCGGTCCTTACATCCTTGGATTTCTTCAGATCTCTCAAACCGCACTAGGCCTTGCGGGTGGAGTTGTGCTCTTTCTCATCGCTCTGCGTATGATCTTCCCTGTTCCGGGAGGCATGTTCGGCCCCACCCCTGAAGGTGAACCATTCATCGTCCCTATCGCCATTCCGCTCATCGCTGGGCCATCGGCGATAGCCACAGTGATGTTCTTTGCTACACGCAATCGCGCCCTCTCGGAATGGAGCATCGCCGTCCTTGGAGCATGGGCAGCATCCACGTTGATTCTGCTGGCAAGCACATTCTTACGCCGTGTCCTGCGCCGTCGTGGCCTGATTGCGGTAGAAAAACTGATGGGGATGATTCTGTTAACTGTCTCTGTGCAGATGCTCCTATCGGAGCTCTCCGTATTATTCTCCAGCTAGTTCTCTCGTTACAGCACCACAAATCCCTACTGTGTTACCCTCCCCGCGCCCCTGCACGAGTATGTATTTTCGTAGGGTACCGTGGGCTCATCCACATCAAATAGCGGAAAAGAGCGGGTGGTGTCAGCACGTAAACACTAAAACCACCCGCTTAACATCCTAGTACTCGTTGAAGTAAGTGTGCGTGATCTGGTCGACGTTCATCAGCGCCCCATCGCCAGTGAAGTACTCGGCGGTAACAATCAGCGGCATCGTCCCTCGCACATCAAGGACTCCCCACATGGAGGTACTGATCATTAGGATATCGGACGTTGAGTAATACTCCGTCTCGTGCGGATCAAGAACGACATCGGCCTTATACTGCATCTGCCCCTGGGCGTCGTAGAATTTCAGTGTCGCCGCTGCAGGAGAGCCGTTTGGGTTGACAATGGCAATTCCCGTGTTCTGGCTCGACGTGTTGGAATAGTTGAGACCATACCAGTAGTAGGAGTAGTCCTTCGTATCGGGGATCGGGTCGATGACGTTGTCCGACGCCATCCAATGCTCACCGATGAACGTCTCCACGCCGATAGTAAGCATTCCCGGGGTTTCCAGCAACGCCAATCCCCACGACATATCCGTGGTTCCCGCGATGTCGCTCAGGATCTGATAATCCGACTCGAACGGATCGAGGTCCCCCGATACGGCATCGACCAACGATCCGTAAGCGTCATACACCTTGAGAGTGTAATACGTATTGTTGCCTCCCGAATTCATGATGACAAACGCGGTGTCCTGATCGGCGTAGCTTGCATAGTAAATTCCATAGCTGTAAGCATATCCAACGACAGCCAGTAGAAGCGTCGACAGTACAAGCATGGCCGTGATGATTAATCCTTTCTTCATAGCATCCTCCTTTGAGATATGGACCGAGTTCACTGCCATTCTACTGGATGATGGAGGTGAAAAGAAGACCGCTCCTTCTGTGCCACTTTTAGGGAAGCCTGGGATTCGGAATGTACAGACACTGCTATTCGGAGTTGCTGACGGTCGCGGATACTTTCTCTTTCAGGATTCCAGCCAGGTACTCACCGGTGTACGATTCCGCAATACCAGCCACATCCTCCGGTGTGCCGGTGGCGATTATCTCTCCGCCTCCGTCCCCCCCCTCCGGGCCCATGTCGATAATCCAATCAGCGGTCTTGATCACGTCTAGATTGTGCTCGATGACAACGACAGTATTACCCGCCTCGACTAAACGATGGAGTACCTCAAGCAGTTTCCCCACATCAGCCGAGTGCAACCCGGTGGTTGGCTCGTCGAGAATGTACAGCGTTCTCCCGGTTGATCTCTTGGATAGCTCTTTGGCAAGCTTGATCCGCTGCGCCTCCCCCCCGGAGACCTGGGGTGCGGGCTGACCAAGCTCGATGTAGGACAACCCGACGTCGTACAGGGTTTGCAGCTTGTTGCGCACACGAGGGATGTTGTAGAAGAAGGAGAGCGCCTCCTCAACCGACATGGAAAGGACATCGGCAATCGACTTGCCTTTGTACTTGATCTGGAGCGTCTCTCGATTGTAGCGTGTTCCTCTGCACACGTCGCACGGTACGTAGATGTCCGGGAGGAAATGCATCTCGATCTTCTCCTCCCCCTGTCCCTGACACGCTTCGCATCGTCCGCCTTTCACATTAAAGCTAAACCTTCCTGAGGTGTATCCGCGCAAGCGCGCATCCGGCGTGCGAGCGAACAACGAGCGGATGTCGTCAAACAACTTGGTGTACGTCGCGGCGTTGGAACGAGGAGTGCGCCCGATCGGCGACTGATCGATCTCGATCACCTTATCGATATGCTTGATTCCCATGATCTTGTCATGATCGCCGGCCCGGCGTGTCGATTGATAAAGCTGCTGTGCTACACCACGGTAGAGAACGTCCTCAACAAAGGAACTTTTCCCTGACCCGGAGACACCAGTTACGCAGACAAACTTGCCGAGTGGAATCTCAACATCGATCTCCTTCAGGTTGTGCTCGCGAGCTCCAATGACACGAATGAACTTCCCATTTCCCTTTCGGCGCTTCTCAGGAATCGGGATGAGAAGCTTCCCAGCCAAGTATTGTCCCGTGATCGACTGCGGATTGTCGGCAATCTCGTCTGGCGTTCCCGCAGCAACGATCTCTCCGCCGTGCGCACCCGCGCCCGGCCCGAGGTCGACGATGTAATCGCTCTCCCGCATCGTCTCTTCATCGTGTTCGACGACGATCACCGTGTTTCCAAGATCGCGCAGCCCTTTCAGTGTCGCCAGCAGGCGCCTATTATCGCGCTGATGGAGCCCGATCGATGGCTCGTCGAGGACGTACAGTACGCCTGTGAGCTGGCTGCCGATCTGGGTTGCAAGTCGGATACGCTGGGCCTCCCCACCAGCAAGCGTCCCTGCCTGACGGTCAAGGGTGAGATAGCTAAGACCTACCGAGACCATAAATCCTAGCCGCGCCTTGATCTCCTTTGAGATTTGCTTGGCGATCATCGCCTCTCGTTTGGTGAGAGACAGGTTCTCGAAAAACGTGAGCGCACTCTTTATCGACAGGGCTGTCACCTCGTGAATGTTCAGCCCATTGATCGTTACCGCCAAGACCTCCGGCTTGAGGCGCGCACCGTGGCAGACAGGGCAGGGAAGGGTGGCCATGAACTGCTCCAAGTCACCGCGCCACTGATCGGACGTCGTCTCCCGATACCAGCGCTCCAAGTTCGGGATGACGCCCCTGAACGCCCGCGCAAACTTGCGTGTGTGCCCTTTGGTCGACGCATAGCTGAACTTGATCTTCTCCTTGCCGCTT
>JAYEFP010000272.1:0-15151 GCA_034715975.1 Candidatus Bipolaricaulota bacterium
GCGGGACGAACGGCTCGATGAGGAAGTGGGTGAGAACTCCCGTTGTCTTACCGGTTGTTTGTTCAATGGCGACCTGTTTGTTCATCCGCTTCTCGATCCACGCTCGCGCCTCGGAAAGAGTGGCGTTGACGAGAAGAAGGTCATTCTTTCCGCGTTTGCCGAACAGTTGATCGGGCTTAACAACCAGTTTCGTCTCGTTAAGCCACGGGTTCTCTTGCGGTAGTTTGTCAAGATTCGTCTGGGGCGTAACGAGGATGAGGCGGTCGTCAGTGTGGAAACGGCCGTTTGAGTACTCGGGAAGGGCTTTGTGAATCAGCCTCTTTGCTTCGTATTCGCGTATTCCTTTCTTTGCCATTATCTCACCTACATGTTGTTGATGATCTCATTGCCGAACCCGGAGCAGGAGACGAGGGTTGCTCCCTCCATCTGACGCTCCAGATCGTAGGTCACGTGCTTGGCCTCGATCGCTTTGACTATTCCAGTCGTGATCAGGTCAGCCGCCTCGGTCCATCCCATGTAACGCAGCATCTCCACCGCTGAGAGGAGCAGGCTCGATGGGTTCACTTCGTCCTTCCCGGCGTGCTTGGGGGCGGTGCCGTGCGTTGCCTCGAACACGCTGATCCCGGTCATATAATTGATGTTCGCACCGGGGGCGACTCCCAACCCACCAACCTGTGCGGCAGCGGCGTCCGACATGTAATCACCGTTAAGGTTCATCGTCGCCACGACGGAATACTCGGTGGGGCGCAGGAGCATCTGTTGGAAGAACTGATCGGCGATGCGGTCGTTGAGTAGGATCTTTCCCTCCGGGATCTCGCCGTTGTACTTTTCCTTTAGCTCATTCTCAAGAATCACCTGTGGAAATTTCTTACCCACCTCGTATCCCCAATCGCGGAATGCACCCTCGGTGAACTTCATGATGTTCCCCTTGTGGACAACGGTGACGCGATCCCGGTTGTTCAAGATGGCGTACTTGATCGCCGCGCGGATCAGGCGCTTGCTCCCTTGGCGGCTGATCGGCTTTACTCCAATTCCGCACATGTCCGGGAAGCGAATCGACCTCACCCCCATCTCAGCCTGCAACCAGTTAATCACCTTCTGCGCTTCTGGTGTTCCTGCTTCCCATTCAATCCCGGCGTAGACGTCCTCCGTATTCTCGCGGAAGAAGACGATGTCGAAGTCCTGTGGTCGCTTCACCGGAGCAGGTGTACCGATGTGGCGTACTGGGCGCACGCAGGCGAATAGATCAAGCTCCTTCCGCAAAGCGACGTTCAAGCTGCGAATTCCTCCCCCCACGGGAGTGGTCAGCGGCCCTTTGATCGCCACCAAGTGATCGCAGATTGTCTGGATCGTTTCTTCGGGGAGATATAGCTTCTGTCGCTCATCAGGAGGGATCGCTGCGATCTGTTCGGGAGAGAGTTCCGGGTGGTTGGCTTCGATTGCCTCGTCGCCAGCAAGAACCTTCAGCCACTCGATCTTCCTCTTGCCGCCGTACGCTTTCTCCACCGCTGCGTCGACAACCTTGATCATCACCGGGGTGATATCCATTCCGATCCCATCGCCACGGATGTAGGGAATGATCGGGTTATCAGGAACATCTAAGCGGATATTGTTTATACTGATTGCTTCTCCTTCTGACTTTATGTTAGGTGTCTTCTTCTCCATGTCTCCTCCTTATGAATACTACTGTAAGATTATTATATCTCTTGTGATTGGACGACCTTGCTAATCCTTCTTGCTGCGCTGACAACAGCATCAATCATTCGTTGTTGTTCTGGTTTCTCCAAGCGGTGAGTTGGTGCTGATAGGCTCAGGGCGGCAACAGCTTTTCCTGTGCGTGACATGATCGGAGCGCCGATACCGTACGTTCCGCGGATTACTTCGCCGTCGCTCAGCGCATACCCCTGTTTGCGGATCTGCGTAAGCTCTGCAAGCAGCTTCTTACGATCGGTGATCGTCGTCTCCGAAAAACGGCGAAGGCCAACGTGCTTGATTACTTTCTCCTGTGTCTGCTGGCTAAGATAGGCCATAAGAATCTTTCCCGAGGCCCCTGCGTGTAGTGGAAAGATCGCTCCAAGTTCATGCGATACACGGAGCGTGTGATTTGCCTCGACCCTCTCTATGCATACCCCTTGAAAGTCATGCAGGGTAGACAGGCATATTGCTTCGTTTGTTTCGGTGGAGAGTTGCTGCATGATCGGAAGAGCGATGTTCTGCAGTCTCTTTCTCGGTACATTGCGCGCCAGGCTGAGGATCATCATGCCGAGGTGGTACGCCCCTGCTGAATCTGCTTCTTCCACGAGACCAGCTTGTCTTAGAGCTGATACGTAGCGGTAGGTAGTGCTGACGGGAAGCTCCAACGCGCGCGCAATGTCAAGGACAGACAGGGTGGGAGTATCACCAGAGAACAACGTTAAAATCTTGACAATCTTCTCCAGAGTGGTAATAGTTCTTCCTCCGTGATTCCCATTTTCTGAGAATCCTTTCTCAAGATGTGAGTATGGTACTCCTCTAAGCAGGAGATGTCAAGAGCAGACTGCGCCGCCTGCTTAGGGAAGACGTTGGCAGCGTCACTCCGTGCAGATGTTCTGGCTTTGAACGTAACCTATCCGATGTTTCCTCGGATTGCTCCCGTGGCCTGGGTACCGGTCGACGATAACTAGAACCGGCGTCGCTTTGATGAGCGACGCCGGTTGTCCATATGATATTTTGAGCCTAATCGTCTAGCTGTGCTTCTGTGCGGTGTAGGCGAGCAGGCCTCCTGCTTTGATCATGTCTATCTCACGCTTGGAGAGGTCGTGCACGACGGAGAACTCTGTCCCTTTGGTCTTGTTCTCCACGACCAAGTCTCCTTTGAGATTGCTCACGTCGACCTGTAGTTCGTCTCCCTGATCGATGCTGTCCGTGTCGCACAGGAACGGGATGATCCCCACGTTGATCAGGTTCGCCCGGTGGATGCGCGCATAGGTCTTTGCAAAGACGGCCTTGATCCCTAACTGCCACGGTCCTAGTGCCGCGTGTTCGCGCGATGAGCCCTGTCCGTAGTTGTCACCACCGACGATGAATCCACCATTCTTCTCCGTGGCGCGTTCCGCGAAGGTCTTGTCCTCGTAGAAGAAGGTGAACTTGGAGATCTCCGGCAGGTTGCTGCGCAAGTGCTGTGTCAACGGCCCGGCGGGCATGATCGCATCGGTCGAAATCCCGTCTCCCACCTTGAGCAGTACCTCGCCAGCAAGCTTTGGTGCGAGCGGAGTCTGGGGCTTGAGCGGCACGATGTTCGGGGCGCGCACGATCTCCATCGGTTCGCCCACCGGATCGAGGATGAGGTAGTCATCGATGTCGAGGTGATCGACATGAACTTCTACCGGCGGGAGCTCGCGCGGATCGGCGATTACGCCAGAGAGGGCTGACGCCGCCGCGACTTGCGGGCTGCACAGGGCGATCTTTCCGAATTTATTTCCACCGCGTCCCTTCCAGTTACGGTTGACCGTGCGCAGAGACAGGTGGCCGTTTCCGGGTACGAACCCGATCCCGATGCACGCGTTGCACCCCGGCTCGATTATCCTTACCCCAGCCTTGGTGAGCGCGAGGAAGCTTCCGTCCTCCATCAACATCTCCCACGCCTGCCGCGATCCGGGGGAGACGATGATGTCTATATCAGTGGAGATGTGCTTTCCCTTGAGCATCTCGGCGACGATCTTCAGGTCATGGTAGGAGCCGTTCGTGCACGACCCGATGTACACCTGGTTGAGCTTCGTCCCCGCGACCTCGTCGATGTCGTAGACGTTGTCCGGCATCCCTGGCATCGCCACCAGCGGTTTGACCGATGATAGATCGACTTCGACAGTGGAGTCGTAGACCACTCCCTCGTCCGGCGAAAGCTTCGCCCAGTCGCCTTCCCGTTTCTGCATCTTGAGGAAGGAAGCGGTGATCTCGTCCGAGGGGAAGATCGATGATGTGGCCCCGGTCTCGGTGCACATATTGGTGATCGTCGCCCGCTCGGGGACGGAGAGTGTCTTCACTCCCGGTCCGGTGAACTCGATGAAGTGGCCGACCCCGCCTTTCACCGAGATGCGTCGCAGGATCTCCAGCGCAACGTCCTTCGCCCCCACTCCGTGGGTGAGCTTGCCGGTGAGGATGACGTTCAACATCTTGGGAACGATGACGTAGAACAGTCCCCCGCCCGCAGCAACAGCGACGTCCATCCCTCCGGCACCGATCCCGAGCATGCCGAGACCTCCCGCGGTCGGCGTGTGGGAGTCCGACCCGAGTAGGGTCTTCCCCGGCACACCGAAGCGTTCGTAGTGGAGCTGATGGCAGACGCCGTTCCCGTTCTTGGAGAACTTCGCCCCGTAGTGGGAGGCGATTGTCTGTAGGAAGATGTGATCGTCGGTCGACTCGCCCTTGAAGCCGAGGGATGTGTGATCGCAGTAAGAGACGACCTTCTCTGCTTGTACTTTTTTAAGGCCGAGCGACTCGAATTCGAGCCAGGCCATCGTTCCGGTAGAGTCCTGCGTGAGACAATGGTCGATACGGATTCCGACCTCCGTCCCCCGCTCCAGGGTTCCTTCCTGCACGTGGTGTGACAGGATCTTCTCCGTCATTGTCATGATCACGCTGACCACCTCATGGAGCACATTCCCACTATATGAGAATATGTTCTTGTATTGTGAGGCAGGATACCGAGACGTAGAAGCATTGTCAAGGATATGAGGAACGGGGAACGCAGAAGGCGGAACGCGGATCTCGGAACGGGAAAAGCATCCTCACGCAAAGAACGCAAGGGGCGCCAAGCTAAGTAATGCATCAGAAGGGGCAAAAGACAAGAACCTCGTTGGCGGACTTGTCGAGCGAAGCGAGCGGGCGAGAGGGGGCACGGAGCTCGGACCGCGGAAGTCGGAACGGCAAGGCCTTTGCTTACGCGATGAACGCGGAGAGGTATCACGAATTGCACGAATGGGACGAATCACTCGAATGAAAGAAGGGAGGAGAGGAAGGCGGAGTGCGAAATGCGAAACTTGGAACGGGAAGAGCTCTCCTACCACGAAGGACACGAAGCATTCTCTCGCAGAGGCGCAGGCCTGTCTGCTGGTGCCCGACAGACAGGGCACAGAGAACAGCGGGAAGATAGGGATGAAGGATGGGTTCTAGACCGAAGACTCTGGACTCAAGACTCTGGGCCGAAGCCGCTGGACTGAAGACTGACGACTTCTCAGTGAGCTCGGTATCGCGATACCTCCGCGTTTTGAGTGAGTGAAACGAACGGGCGAGAGGGATGCTTTCTATGATCTAGCAGCAACGATTATCTCGGCCAGGGCTAGGTCCTCCTGCGTTGTCACTTTGATGTTCGTCTCTTCGCCGGCGACGGCCCATACAAGGTGCCCGTGTGCGAGAACTGCGGCGGCATCATCGGTCACGTCAGCGTCGCTCTCAGAAAGAGCCTTCATGATCAGGTCGCGATTGAATCCCTGAGGGGTCTGCATGCGCAGTAGGTGGGAGCGATCGATGAGGTTGGCTTCGAGGGGAGAACCTATCGTTCCCTGCCTGATGGTATCCATGATTGGCAGCGCGGGAACGCAGGCGCCGTGCTCACGGGTGCCCTCAATCAGGCGCATGATCAGGTCGCTTGTCACAAACGGCCGGGCGGCATCGTGGATGAGAACAATCTCTCCGTGCGCGGCAAATACGCCGGCATAGGAGGAATCTTGCCGCCGTGCACCGCCGCGGACGATCTGCACATCCTTTTCGATTCCATCGATGAGTGCTGATGCGGTCTCTTCCTCACCCGGTGCAACAACGAGGACGATCTCGTCAATCTCTTTGCATCCGGCAAACGCATCAATTGTATAGGAGAGGAGCGGACGGGAGGCGACCTCCAGGAAGACCTTGTTCTTGTCCGCTCCTGTTCTCGTTCCTCTCCCCGCGGCGAGAATAATGGCGCTGACGCGCGTTGCCATCCGACTACTCCGTGGATGTGGGCTCGCCAATTTGCGTGAGGTTGTTCCCGTTTGCATCGATCATGTACATCTGCCACTTGTCCGCTCGATTGGAGTTGAACAGTATCTCGTTGTTCGTTGCCCAATATGGGTTGATGTCCTCTCCGTCGTGTATGGTCAGTCGTGTTACCTCCAGCGTGGAGATGTCGATGATGTACAGATCGACGTTTTTATCTCGACTAGAAGAGAAGACAAGCTTGTCTCCCTGTGGGGACCAGCTTGGTGCCCAGTCGTCGAGCTCGTTCTGTGTAAGCTGGTTGACTTCTCCCGTTTGGAGATTGCGCGTGAAGAGTTCGAATCCCTTCTCTCCCGGCGAAGCGTAGGCGACCGTTGTGTTGTCCGGAGAGAGTGTCGGCTCCCAGTTCTCGAGTGTCGGTCCCTTCTGCTGCAAGAGCGAACACCCAGCGAGGAGGAGGAGGACCCCTCCCAGTATTGCTACAGTGATTACGCGTTTCATCTCAGTCTCCTTTATTTCTCCCAGCGCGGGGATTCGCCGCATGGCTCGACGAACAGCATCCGTCCGGCTTCTGTCTGCAACGTACTCTTAACTGTTGCCTTGATCGTGCGGCCAATGTGGCGTCTTCCATTTTCTATCACAACCATCGTTCCGTCGTCAAGGTAGCCAACGCCCTGGCCGATCTCCTCTCCGCGGTCGATCACTTCGATGTCGAGCGATTCACCTGGGATGAATCTGGGCTTAACGGTATTCGCTAGCTCGTTGATGTTCAATACCTTTACCCCTTCAACTTGAGCAACGCGGTTTAGGTTGTAGTCGGTGGTGATCAGCGATCCGTGCTCCTCCTTTGCTAGGCGAATGAGTTTGTGATCGACTTCCTTGATGGATGGATAGTCTCGATTGAGTAGGCGAATCACCACTTGATCGTCGTTCATCAGCTCTCCAAGGATTTCGAGGCCTCGACGCCCTTTTCGGCGACGAAGGCTGTTGGATGAATCGGCAATGTTCTGCAGCTCGGCGAGGACGAACTCGGGAATTATGATCTCTCCCTCGATGAAACCCGTGCGCACTAGGTCGCCGATACGGCCATCGATGATAACACTCGTGTCGATTACCTTGCTTGATACAGCACCGTTCTTCTTATGCGTACGTGGTAGTTTCTCTGCTGCCCTTCCTTTGAAGAGCATGGGTGAATTGAGGGAGTATCCGATCGAAAGGCCAAAACCCAGGCTAACGAGGAGAATGATCCCGCGCGTTATCCCTGTTCCAGGCGCATTGGGAAGGATGAGTGACAGAGCGTAGCTGATGAGAAGTCCGAAAAGGACACCAATTCCTCCAACGAGAAAGCTGTTGCACAGACGTGTTGCTGCGCTGTCCTGGGTGATATCCTCATGTACCTTATTCCACATGGTGATGGTGATCCAGGAAAGCAGGCCACCGACAGCGACACCAACGACGAGATTCATAACCAAACTGGGAACTACACCAATGGACCCGATGATTCCATGTGCGGCTGCGGCCGCGGCACTACCGACGATGAATAGGATGTACAAGGACAGGTTTAACGTGTTCCCACCTCCTGTGGCTCGCCATTTACGCATACATCGAAGCGGTGCGAGCCTTATCTTCGATCTACTTGGTTTGACGTTGATTGTATACACTGCTTGACTTGGGTGCAAGATTTTGCTATTGTGTACTGCAAAAGCGTACGTTCGATGTGTAGATGGGGGGGAGCGCGCTGACTGTTAATTGGACTGTGCGGGAAATCCTCAAGTGGACGCGAGGATACTTCAAAGGAGCGGGTATTCCTCAACCGCGCCTGGAAGCGGAGATCCTCCTTGCGCATGTGATGAATGTTAATCGACTGCACCTTTACACCTCTCCTGATACTCCGCTTACCCCCGATGAACGAGAGCGTTTTCGTGAGATCATCAAGAAACGCCGTTCCGGCGTCCCCCGCCAATATCTGACTGGAGAAGTCCAGTTCTACGGGCTACGTTTTCGCGTGCGTGACGACGTATTCATTCCCCGTCCCGAGACCGAGGAGCTTCTTGAGAGGGCGTTGGGCCTTGTCGATCGCGATCGCGATCTAGCTTGCCTTGATCTGGGGACTGGATCCGGCGTGATTGCCGTCTCATTGGCGAAGTACCTTCCGCGGATGAAAGTCACAGCCGTCGATCTATCAACTGACGCCGTGAAACTGACGCAAGAGAACGCTGAATTGAACGATGTTGTAGATCGCGTAGATGTCGTGCACAGTAACTGGTTCGAGAACATCGCCGGCAAATTTGACTTAATTGTCTCTAATCCGCCATATATACCTGAGGAGGAGATGGATAACCTCCCAGATGAGGTGCGAGAGCATGAGCCGCATCGTGCGCTTAACGGCGGTAAGGGCGGAATGGGGGAGATCGCGAAGCTCGCGCGTGGCCTGAAGGAGCATATGCACACAGGGGCAACGGTGCTGTTTGAGATAGGCGATGGGCAAGGGACGATGGTCGGAGAAGAGATGAAGGGCGCAGGACTAGCTGACATCAGCGTTGAACACGATCTTGCTGAGAAGGAAAGGTACGTGATCGCTCGATGTCCGTGATTATACAGCTTTCAGAACTTAGCTTCGTAAGCGAAGATGGGATGAAGGTCCTTGATGATGTTCACCTGCGCGTCAACCGTGGAGACCTGGTCTTCCTGGTCGGTCCGGCGGCAGCGGGAAAATCGGTCCTTATCGGTCTGCTTGGGACACAGATTGAACCACAGCAGGGGCAGATCCTCGTTTATGGTCGCAATATCGCTCGCTTGAGCAGAAAGAAGGCGTTCGATCTACGGAGACAGATTGGCCTTCTCCCTCAAGGGTTTGTTCCTCTTCAGAAGACACTGATGGAGAACGTTACATTCAAGTTGCGTTGCCTCGGTGACTTCCGTGAGCAGGCTGAGGAGAAGGCGCTCGCGGCCCTCGATCAGGTTGGATTGACATCAAAGCTGGCGCACATGGCGACTGAGCTTGACCCGTTAGATCGTGTGCGGCTGGGGATCGCTCTCTCGATCTCTGACGAGCCACTCCTCCTTCTCTTCGACGATCCACTTGTCGGTCTCTCTTCTGAGGAGCAAGAGCAAGTTTATGGACTTCTAGCACAATTAAATAGGCGGGGATTCACAATACTTGCTACCACGCGCGATTCGATCCCGAACGCTGGTTTCTCCGCACGAATTGTGGAATTGGTGGACGGACGGGTGGAGGAGAAATTATGAGCAGGTTCTTCTTCCTTTTTGGGAACCTTCTGGGCGCGATAAATGGCCATATTGGCTCGCTCTTCCTAGGTGTTGTCGGTCTTATCCTTGCTGCGCTTCTCATCTTCGCTGGTTTCTTCCTTGTGGGGGAGACGACGGGGCAAGAGAACGGACCGGCGCTTGCTCCCGGTGAGATGGTTGTTTACCTTTCTCCGCAGTTGTCGTCTGACGATGTGCAGTCTTTCTATTTGAAGATCAGGGACATGCCGGAGACGAGGACGATCAATTATCGCTTCGCGCAGGAGCTGGGGCTTGATCAGGCAGGTGGCGTGTTTATCATTCAAGCGGTGAATGCATCCGCCGCGGCATCCCTACAGGACACGATTAGGAAAATGCCGGGAATAATAAACATCGATTCTGTGACGGAGGCGCAAAGGGCTACTGTGTCTCTATCGAGTGCACTGCGGCTTGGGTTTCTTGTGGCCCTTATTGTGAGCATCGTCGGTAGCTTGATCCTCGCTCGCTACGCGTTCTTGCTGTTGCTTGATCGTTTTTCCGCGGAGATTAGACTCCTCCGGTTGTCCGGAGCCCCAGAGGGTGTATTCCAGCTTCCGGTGGTTGCCTTGGGTGTATTGTGCGGAATTATCGCTGCGATGCTGCTTGTAGTCGTTGTATATTTGTCGCACTTCCTTGCTCTCAGTCATCCGCAGGCGACGATTCACGCCGCCTGCGGACTCCTCCTTCCGGGAAGGGTCTTGATGGTCAGCCTGGTCGGATCGTTGATTGGGATCGTGCTCGGAGGTCTCATAGGCGTCCTCGGAGCAAGCCTCACCGCACAAGAGCGATTCCAGATCTATTCGTAACGCAACGCATCGACAACGGGAAGCCTCGACGCCCGCCACGCTGGCCATAGACCGGCTACAGCTCCCAATGAGAATGCGCCAACGAGAGTAATCGCAATCAGAGACG
Source organism: Candidatus Bipolaricaulota bacterium (assembly GCA_034715975.1). GTDB lineage: Bacteria > Bipolaricaulota > Bipolaricaulia > UBA7950 > UBA9294 > M55B144. The sequence continues at coordinate 10,150 of JAYEFP010000272.1, forward strand.
GGCTGGCGACAACGGCCATGTGTACCCCGAAGAAGCGACCGATGAACATCGATGCTACCGCGCTCAGTCCGAGGCCCAACAGGGTTCCCACTACTCCTCCGACAAGCCCCATCAAGCCTGACTCGATGAGAAAGATCGTCAGAATGTGCGAATTTCTTGCCCCGACTGCCTTCATTACACCGATCTCCTTTGTCCGTTCGAGGACAGAGGTGAACATCGTATTCATCACCCCGACCCCGCCGACGAGGAGGGCGATCCCGGCGATTCCGGCAAGGAATGCGCTTACAGTGGAGGTCATCGTTCCGATGGCATCAGAGATATCGCTGTACGTCACTGCCGACAGCTGCGATCCCCGCGTGTTGAGCTCCTTTTCGACACGGTCCGCCACCTCGTCCACATCGGCGCCCGGTTGCGTGCGCACGAGCGTCACCAGTACGTCTTCGGCTGGCCCCCACAGGAGGCTCATCGTGTCGTAGGGGACGTAGATTGTGTCCTCATTCTGGCCGGTAGGCATTCCAGCGGAGAAGCCACTATTCGTGTCGCTCGTCGAGCTTTCATCACCCGGTGACATGATTCCCACAACCGTGAGATTGACTTCCTTCTTGTCGTCTCCTGCAATGAGGAGTGAATCGCCGACTCGCGCCCCGAGACGCTCGGCTGTGTCGGCCCCAAGAACGGCCACATCCACATCTTCAGCTACGAACAGACGTCCGCCCGGCTGAACCGAGAGCTCCCCTGTGAACGACTCAAACTCGTTCATCAGTTCGGTCGACAAACCCATCACCGGGAGGAACCCTTGCGTCGACGTGCCATCGGCCTTGGTCGGTCCTTGCACGAAGCCAGTTCGCTGCCTGACCGCCGCTGCGACCTTCACTCCGGGTATCGACTTCAGATATTGTAGGTCGAGTGCATACTCCTCTGTGTTGCCTTCGGGGTGTCTTTGTGGCCCGAACAACCCCTCCGCCATGAGGACAAATGTGTCTACCCCAAAGACGCCGGCAACCTGTTGGTTTATCGTCCGATCGAGGCCGAGGCCGATCGAGATCAGTGCTACTACCGCTGTGATCCCGATGAATACGCCGATCACCGTCAGCCAACTGCGCATCTTGCGATGGGTGATGCTTCGCGCAGCAAGCATGAAGAAATCCTTAAGCATTGCGTCCCTCCTCTACCACGTGCCCGTCGTGTAGTCGGACGGTTCGCCCTGCGATCGCGGTGGCATCGGGATCGTGTGTGACAATGATCACCGTCTTTCCATCCTCTCTACTCAGCTTCTGTAGGGCGTTGAGGATTGTCTCCCCGCTCTCGGAGTCGAGATTTCCTGTTGGCTCATCGGCGAGGAGGATCTCCGGGTTGTTTGCCAGTGCCCGTGCGATCGCTACCCGTTGGCGCTCCCCGCCCGAGAGCTCATTTGGTCGGTGGTGGACACGGTCCGCCAGGCCGACCTTTGTTAACAGGTCAACCGCTTGCTGCGAACGCTCCTTCTTCTTCACTGCCTGGAAGATCATCGGTAGCTCCACGTTCTGTTGCGCGCTCAGCGTCTGCATCAGGTTGAACGTCTGGAAGACGAACCCGATCTTGCGGCCGCGTAGCGCTACGAGTTGCCTCTCGCTCAAGGATTCTATCTCTGTCCCTTCGATCGATGCCTCACCCGCGGTGGGGGTATCCACACAGCCAAGGATGTGCATTAGCGTCGACTTTCCGGACCCGGAAGGGCCCATAATCGCGATTATCTCTCCCTTATTAATGTCGAGATCGACCCCGCGCAGAGCACGCACGAACGTGTTTCCTAGTTTGTAATCTTTAGTCACTCCTTTCAGCTTAAGTAGCGGCATACTAGCCCTCCGGTGGGGTGAACGTGTATATCGTCAGTTTCATCTGCAGTTTGGTAAACCACTGTCCATCACGCAGTTCTTCGACGCGTACGCGCGGGAACATGTACACCGGATCGGAGATACTGAATGCCATGGTTGTCCTTGTGTCTGCATTTGATGGATCGACGAGCGACCCTTGCAGGCACTGCACGCCGGCGATTTCCACGAGTGTGATATCCTTGAACGATCCACCTCCGGGGAGGATGTAGTCATTCCCGGCTTGCAGGTGAGAGCGTTGCTCCATCAGTGCCTGCAAAGGTGAATAGCTCACGTTCTCGCCGCCCGCGTATGACATCTGCGCCCCGGTGAAGAGGAAGCCAAAATCCGCCAGCTGATCCGCGGTCCCGCTGCCTTCTATACTCATGGAGAGCGTGTAATCATCATCACCGCGTGAGATGATAGTCAGTCCCAGTGACTGTGGGCTGTCCATTTCCTCCGTCGTTATCTGATACACCAGTTCTGTAGTTCCGATAGGAAACGTATCCAGATCTGATTGAGCGTACGATGAGACACCGATCCCCACTAGTCCCATAATCATGATTAAGCCAACTATTCGCTTCATCTTGTCCTCCTTATGTCTTTGTAAATCGACCTTACTGATTGATTCTTTCAACTCTTCTTGCCATGGTTATCGATTGCACTCCCTGGCGGCGATTCATCATCCTTGGAGAACCGCTCGTTCAGTTTCAGGAGAAGACGACGCAATTCGGCCCTCTCTTCCCGTGTGTAGATTGATGAGATCTCTTCCTCGATCTGTAAAAAAGTGTCCTGTATCTCTTCTTCGAGGGCCCTTGCCTTATCGCTTATCTGTATGCGTACAATTCTTTGGTCTTTCGGATCTCGCGTGCGCATGATCCACCCATCACGCTCCATGCGCTGCAGGATGCTCGTAATGGCTGCGGGGCTAGTGTTCATCGCCTCCGCGATCCTCCATTGAGGTACGTTGTCGTGTCCATGCAAATGTACTAAGACACGTCCTTGTCCGGAATGAATCCCTATTCTCTCGATGTGCACACGCAGTCTCCATGTAACCAGGCGGCATACATTGGCGAATAGCTGTGCGAGAGGCATTTTATCAGGATTATTATCATTCCAGTTCATAGCCGCACCCTTTTCTTATTAAGTAGTTGATCATTAACAGGTTAAACAATAGTTGATCGCAGGCTTCTTGTCAAGGAGAAGGACTAATTCGAGTGCCGTGAAGTGCTTTTCACGCGGTGCCACATGCGTCCGATCCCTTTGTGGAATAGGTACAACAAGCCGATGGCCACGACGAGCAACTCGAAGAACTTGTAGGAAAGAGAGAAGGCGACCGCTCCATCATTGGCGATGCCGACGAGAGCAAAGATCCCGATGAGCGCAGCCTCTCCCGTTCCAACTCCGCCCGGTGTAATCCAAAGCACCATGGACATGATGATACTGAGCGTGAACACCAAAGAGAGCTGGGGAAAGGTAAGTGTGATGCGCGAAGAGAAGAAGAAGAAGATGAGCGGGCGTATGTAGACAAGGAGATTGACGGCCAATTGGATCAACAGCGACAGGAGCGTTGCCCGCCAGTGCTTGGTAAAAGCGTTGTAGACCTCATCCTCCGTTTCAGCAATCTTGTTCGCCGCTCGTTCGAGTCCCCCTCGCCAGCGGGTAAAGACTCGCCCAAGCGAACGGATGATGCGGCTTATCCACTTGAAGTTTCCAGCGAAGTCGATGAGACCAATGATGATCCAGAATGAGATAAACGGTACGCCGATGAGCACCGCCTGCCTCTCGATTTGCGTTACCTGCGGGGATACCAAGGCGAAGAACCCCCCAATAAGGATAAAGAAGATGAGGCTCAGACCTCCCAGGAACCGTTCGACGACTATCGTAGCGAAGATACGAGTAATCGGTGCGGAGGAGCTATCAGCGACGATCAACGCGCGCACTGGCTCGCCGCCGAAGTAGAGCGATGGCGTGATATAGCTCACGGCAAAACCGCTCAGGCGTGCTCCTATAACGCGGCGGAATGGAATCACCACACCGTACGCGCGTAGGATGACCCACCAGCCAATGATCCAACCGAGTGATGTAAGGAATACGTTTCCTGCCAGAGCCAGTGTCCCCGCAACGTGCAAGGAACCTATCTGCTCAAAAGTATTTTTCCACCCCACGTAATAGAAAACCGCTCCCAGGAGCGCTGCTCCCACGAGGAGAGACAGACTGATGCTGAACACCTTCTTGACCGGCTTCTTCATTTCAGCATACTAGTGCATGTTTCATATCGGATACAAGCTCAGTTCAGGTAGCCGAGGCCCTTCAGTCTGCGCTGAAGCTCCTCCTCCTGTTCAAGGTCCCGCACTTTTTCTTCCACATCCTCCGGTGGCTCATGTTCACTGTAGCGCGGTGGTTGCAAAGCGAGCATTTCCGGCGTGAATGCCTCCTTCCACACTGTGCCGTCCATGTAGGTGGGGATTGGACAGTCGAGCAGGTAGAGGATGTTCGTTGCAAGGTCGACGAGGCGTGCATTGTGCATCTCGAAGTGCGGGCGGAACGGCTCTCCGCTTGCGCTGATGATCCCTTGCATGCGGTGATTTCCTCGCATCAGTGCACGGTCAAACAGACGGTTCGAGTAGAATCCCGATGCACCACTTCCCATCGTGCGCAAGTCGCGCGGGAGGAAGACGATTTCCGGCGCCTCTTTGAGCATTCCACCGTGGTAAATCTCCTCGCGGTGCATCACATCTGTGCATAGAGGCTCCTGCGTGTATGGGTTCACTACCGCGCGCAGCTTCTCCATCAGTTCAGCAATGAGAGGCTCTGCCTCCGCGTTGCTCACAATTCCATTTGGCTCGCGTCCGCGGCGGTTGATACGTATATGTCCGACGTCGGCATGCGAGTAAGCACGCGTTCGCTGCCAGTCTATGTCATCGAGCGACAGGAATACTTTGTTGACTAGCTTTGCGAGCCAACCGTCGCCGACGGCGTCAAAGAAGGAATTGACAATGCCAAGTCGGTAGGCGAGAGGGTAAAACAACATCCCCATTTGTGCCAGGCGTCGCTGCGTGACGCCGAGGCGAAACAGTCCCTCCTTGATGCGTTTTTCCGCCCCCTTCTTCAGTTGCAGGTATCCTTCACTCAGAAGCCATGTGTTGATG
>JAYEFP010000273.1:0-14862 GCA_034715975.1 Candidatus Bipolaricaulota bacterium
CGCCAAGAAAAGCGTAAATAGGTAGAGAGAAGAAAGATACTTGAAACTCAAGAGGCATGGCCTTTCTCAGCGATCTCTGCGCCCTCGGCGGTGAGGTCCTTGTGCTTCTCGGCAATACGCGAAAGAAGGCCAAGAAAAGCAGAAGACAGGAAAAGTTGACGGGAAACGCGATCTCTGTCCCGTACCTTGCCTAGAGTGTGAGGAACCAAAAAAACAATGGTAGACCTCAACTGTCCCTGTGCGTTGCACGCAGACAGGTGATGTGACCCACGCCCCGTGGAATATTTCCATCTCCCCTATTCCACGGGGCACGCGCTCCCGATGCCAGGCTCATCTCATGCTAGCCTCGCACGAGAAATACCCCCTCGCTTCATGCTCATCTTGTATGAGATAACTCTCAGTATTGACAAATTGTTAGTAATGACATATAGTCAGTAAGAACTTGCAAAAAAGGATACCCTGTTTTGAAAAAACGTGAATGCCCGGGCTGCAGCGGGAACAACCTGCGGGTCCACGGTCTGGTGCAAGCCATGCTTTTGCTTCTGCTGCATGAGCGGCCGGGGCACGGTTACGACCTGATGAAACGGCTTGATCGGGAACTGCCCGTGGAAATGATACCGGACCAGGCGGTGGTGTACAGGATGCTGCGGGAGATGGAACGCGGCAGGTATGCGATATCAAACATGGAACCGGGCAAGGGCGGTCCCGGGCGCAAGGTCTATTCCATTACCGACGACGGCGAAGTTTTTTTGCAGGAGTGGTATCGGCTCATACAGTTGAGGGTGGCGGCACTGAATCGCTTTATCGAAAAATACGAGACGGCGGCTTCACCGGTGGAAACTGGGGAGCCGAAGGATGTGAGAAAATGAACTCAACAGCACTGGTAATAAACGGAATTGCCGTCGGTGTCCTGGTGTTCGGCGTGGTGAAAAACCGGGAGCAAACCCGGAAGGCCCTGAAGATAGCCCTTCGTTCCTTCATTGGTATGCTCCCGATGATCCTGACGGTGGTGATCCTTATCGGACTCCTGCTGGGCTTTGTGTCCCGGGAGGTTATCGGAAAAATCCTAGGGGCGGAGAGCGGTATCCTCGGGGTACTCGTGGCTGCCGGACTCGGTTCAATCCTGCATATTCCCTCTCTCATTTCGTTCCCCTTGGCGGCATCCCTTCTGGAGGGAGGGGCTGCTGTGGGGACCGTTGCCGGTTTTATTGCCAGCCTCACCATGATCGGGGCGGTGACCTTCCCCCTGGAAGTACGGGAAATGGGCCTCCGTTTCACGGTGATGAGAAACGGGCTCGGTTTCCTTTTTGCCGTGGGTATCGCCCTGGTGATGGGGGTGCTGTTATGAAGGCTGGTGGAGCAGACAAAATGAACATGGCAAAAAACAACATGGGAAAAAAGAAAACGCCGGTATCCCGGGGCAGCCTCATCTCGCTTCTCGCCGTGGTACTGCTTGCCGTGGTACTGCTTATTGTCTTTCCCGGGCAGAAGGAAAAGGTCCTGGACACTTCATGGCGATTTTTTCTGGAAATGATAACGATCCTGCCCGCCATTGTGGTGCTGATAGGATTTTTCTCAGTTTTCGTATCGAAGGAGTTTATTTCAAAATACCTGGGGCATGCCTCGGGGGTCCGAGGCTTCATCCTCTCGATCCTCCTCGGGGCCCTTCCCACCGGACCGCTCTACGTGGCTTTCCCAATGGCGGCAGCCCTCAGAAAAAAAGGCGCCAGCACATCCAATATGCTGGCTTTCCTCACAGCCTGGGCCTGTATCAAGCTGCCCCAGGAGATGGTGGAGCTGCGATTCATGGGCCTGAAGTTCACCCTGCTGCGCCTGGGGCTGACGATCGCCGCCGCCTGGTTGATGGGGATGCTCACCGAACGGGTGGTCGACTCAAGGGCCGCTGTCTAATCCCGGGCCCCGGAAACTCTGATAAGGAGGTGCCGTGTATATACTGGCGATACTCACAGGAATACTTCTGCTTCTGTCCCTGATTTCGAACAGGGAAAAACGATCCGCGCCTTGCGGATTGCCCTTCGGCGCTTTCTGAAGCTCCTCGCCCCCTTCCTTAATCGTGATGGTTCTGATATCCTTGCTTCTGGCTTTTCTGCCCCGGGATATCGTAGTCCGGTATCTGGGGGTGGACAATGGTCTTTTCTCATTTGAAAATGAACATGAACGCGTGAGTCGTTGAATCAATATACCGGGTTTGGAGAAGGAACGAAAGAGCGCGGTCTTCTTCTCCTGCACCAGCTTGGCATACTCAGTGTCGCTACGTTGCTACTCCACCTCCTTTGAGATCTTCATCGTTACCTCTTTCTTGAGGAATGCTCAGGCTTAGACAGGCTCTGGAACTTCTCAAATGGGTTAGGTAGGTTTCATACTTCTTCTTGATCTTCCCCTTCTCATCCATGGTCTCTGTGGCGCCTGCCTGTCGCACCCGCAACGCAGACAGGAACCGACACGGACGGTGGAAGTTGAGGAAGATGTTGAGCCCATATTCGCTCTTGTAGTCCTCCACTAGGTCTACCTTCTCTTCCGTCACGAGCTGCCTTCCACAAAATTCCGTAACAGTGCAATCTCCACTTACTTCCTAACAGTTGCTCTAGCTCCCTGATCGTTCTCTCGTATTGCGCTACTGTTCTGTCTTTGCCAAACACCTCCGCCCCCCCTTCTGAGGCGATCTTACCACACTCCATCTTCCGCTCTTAGCACTTCAGGTGGCCCAACTTTTCCACCGCGGCCCCGGTACACCCAGACTTACCTGGAGCGGGATGTGCGCTCGCTCCGCCAAGTGGGAGACCTCATTACGTTTCAGAGTTTTCTGAGAGCGATGGCGGCAAGAAGTGGCGGTCTGCTGAAGTTGACTGAGGTCTCTCGCAACATCGGAGTAGCTGTCAATACTGCAAAGGCCTGGCTTTCTGTTCTTGAGGCAACATATCAGGTGATTATCCTCCGTCCGTACTTCGCCAACATCGGGAAACGCCTGGTAAAGAGCCCGAAGCTTTACTTCACTGACGTTGGTATGCTCTGTTATCTTGCCGGACTCAGGGATCCCACGCACGCTGCTTCCGGCCCGATGGGAGGAGCGATCTTCGAGACGGCTGTGCTGACAGAAATTGTGAAGACCTACCTCCACCGTGGAGAGGAGCCGCGTGTCTACTTCTCGATGACGTCGAGTGGATCAGAGGTCGACATCCTCGTAGAGACGGATGGGCACATTGTTCCGATCGAGGTGAAACTTTCCGCTACGCCACGTCCGGCCATGGCAAAAGGGATTGTTACGCTACGACAAAACTTGGGAAAGAAGGCATTACCAGGATATGTGATTCATCCAGGCGATATCAGGCTACTACTTGCTCCAGGTGTAACTGCGCTGCCGTTTGCCGAGTTCTGAGCCTTACGAGTTCATAGTTATGCTTTGGTCTTGTCAAGGTGACGAGCGATCAACATCTTGATCAAGGATTGCCTGGGCACACCCAATCGTTTGGCTTCCTTGTCGAGGGCGTTGATCATCCAAATAGGGAGGTCGACGTTGACTTGCCTCTGCTCTTGCGCAGGACGTCGTGCCTTTGCTAGATCCAGATACTTTGTGATGTCGTCTCCGGCATCGAATTTCCTGTCCAAGTCCGTAGCCTTCATAGATCTCCCGCTTCTCCTTACTGGACACATCATACCCTGGGAAGCGTGAACTGGAAGCACGCACCACCAGTTGGAGAATTCTTCGCCCGGATGCGGCCGCCGTGCGCTTCCACGAGCGCTTTGGCAATGGCAAGGCCGAGTCCTGATCCACTGGATTCGCTACCCTCCTCCCTAGCCCGCGCGGCATCGGCGCGGTAGAAGCGATCAAAGGCGTGTTCCATGTCTTCTTTGGAGAGGCCAGTACCGCTGTCGCAGACGGTAACCTGCAGCATCGCCTCATCCGTTTGATTGGCGGCGACGCTGATTGCTCCACCGGATGGTGTATAGCGCATGGCGTTGGCGAGCAGGTTGAGGAGTACTTGCTCTATGCGCTGACGATCGGCGCTGACGCGTGGAAGATCCACGGGAATGTCGATCTGCAATGCAACTCCGCGATCCTCGAGTTCGACTTCGACGGTCGTACGTATCCGCTCGACCAGTTCAGCAAGATCGAGCGGCTCTTTGTGGATTGACAGCTGCCCGGCGTCAGCGAGGGCAAGCTGCTGCAAGTCGCCTACGAGGCGCGTCGTCAACATGATCTTGTCGTGCAGCGCGGCGATGTTTGCTGGTGACGCCTCCAATAGGCCATCGCGCATCGCCTCCAAGCCAGTGCGGACGACACTTATCGGGGTGCGTAACTCGTGCGATACGTCGGCAATCATCCGTCGCTTTACCTGTTCTGACTTTTGCAAGCTTGCGGCCATCTTGTTGAACGATTCTGCGAGGTGCCCCAGTTCGTCTTGACTATGCACCTCCACGCGGCTCGTCAGTTTTCCGTGAGCGATGTCCCCCGCGGCTGCATTCAGCCGCTTCAGCGGTCCGGTCAGTTGCCGGAACAGGAAGATGCTGAGGAGTATGCCGATTAGGCTGACGATGACAGCAGAGATCCACAGCGAAACGGTGACTGTGCCCAGGAAGTGCTTCTCTACAGGGTCCCGCAATCTGAGGATTCCTCGTGAGAGGAGTGTCCCGACCGTCTTGCCTGCCACAATGATCGGGAGGCCGGCTGCCAGTTCGCTGCGAGAGAGCTCGTTACCAATCATGTGAAAATCAGGAGCGCTGATGATGATTCCGTCTGCATCAGCAACGAAAAATGGTAAGAGGTCACGATTGCGCAGGAACAGACGGTCTAACCCGTCCCAGGAGCCAGCGCGCCTGTAGTACTCGACGAGCATCTGGCGGAAGACCAAATCCTGATTGCTCACGCTGCGTTTCGCGAAATCGGTGAATGCCCGGTTGATCGCGGAGTGAATTAGGAGGTAGCCGAGGATGGTGGTGAGGACAATGACCAGGATGAGCGATACGACCAGCTTGGTCTGGAACGAAAGACGCCGAAAGAACTTCATTGCTTACCTCCGTCATCTGCCAACTTATAGCCGATTCCGAACACGGTCTGCACGTAGCGTGGTGAGGAAGGGTCAGGCTCGATCTTTTCGCGTAGCCTCCTCACATGTGAATCGATCGAACGGGCGAAGCTGTCATACGTTGTTCCTCGTACCGCTTCCAACAACTCTAGCCGCGTGAAGACGTGCCCCGGGTGACGCAGAAGAAAGGCCAGCAGATCGAACTCCATCGGCGTCAGGTCGACCGTTCGCCCAGCAATCTTCACCTCATGACGAGCTGGATCGAGGCGAATGTCACCCGCTTCGAGAAGCATCTGTTGCTGCGTCTCACCGCGCGTCCGCCGGAGAACAGCTCGTATACGTACTTCCAGCTCGCGAGCGCTGAACGGCTTCACAACGTAGTCATCGGCCCCGCCATCGAGCCCCTCGATACGATCCATCTCATCGGCACGGGCGGTGAGCATGATGATGGGAATTGCTGAGCGTGTACGCACTTGTCTCGCCACCTCCAGACCATCGACCTTGGGGAGCATCCAATCGAGGATAATGAGATCTGGGCGGAACGACTCAAACTTGGTGAGGGCCTTCTCACCGTCGGAGGCTGTTGCCACGTCGTACCCGGCCTGCTCCAAGTACCGGCCGACAAGCGTGGACACCCACTCCTCATCATCCACGATCAAGATTCGTGTAGTCATCTGGTCAAGTATAGCCGCATTTTCGAGTGCGAACCCTCATTGGTACAAAGACAGGCTAAGATCGAATGTCAGTTGCTGCAAACCAGTGGATGGATTGACGGCCGCTCCCACACTAAATGACACCTCACTACTAAGGGTGTACGACACCTGGCCAGTGAACAGGCCAAGGTTGAACAACGATCCGCCACTAGGCACAAAATACAGATCGAGAGCAGAGTCTAAATTCCCATCACTGTACTCCAACGACAGGATCAGGTCGTACTTTGTCGGTATCTGCGATTTGTAGCAGTCACATTGAATGACGTAGTCCGTGGCCCGCATCGTGATGTCATCATTCTTCATCGTCTTGTAAAGCATGCCATCAGTAGAAATGATTCCACTCAACGTCGTCGAGCCGAGACGAATGTCTTTGATGGCAAGGCCAGCGATGCTAATGCCGCCAAAGGAGAGCGGTCCTTCGGTGTTGTTCCCGGTCACATCAAGCGCGGTGTACACCAAGATGCATTCTCCCCCGACATACAATGTAGGGACAACAACAACGAGCGATTTGGTCTGTGTCATGAACGTAAAGGTGAAGTCGAAGCTCACTGGAAGCAGCCAATCGTCCATCGGGTCGATTCCAAACTCAAACTGCGCGAACTCAAACCCACTCTTTGAGAAACGAATCAGAGTTTCATAGTGTAGGCAGCCGAGGGCTAGCCCATCAAGCGATATGTCCGTTCCCGCGTAGCAGAAGCACGTATCGGTAAGGATCGGTGCAGTTGTGATCTCTTTTAGGTCTGCGCCGATGCCAAATATGGTCGTCGCTTCGAGGGTCATCCCCGAAATCGTCGTCCCCTGTAAGGAAAATTCCGCGCCGAGGGCATACTCAGGCCCCGTTGGCAGGAGCAAGAATGATCCCGTGCCCTTCAATCCATAGGCATTGATGATGCACTCCAGCCATGCGTGCTTGAGCGATGCGTCCGCGATGGAGAAGTCAGCGTCTGAGAGAAGGGCGTATGTTCCGATTGGCCAGTCGATAACGATGTCCTGCTTTAGATAGGTCGATACGCCAAACGTTGCTTTTGGATCGCTCGCGGATATGGGCAAGGTGAAGGACGCCTGTACTCCCATCCCTGTGTCGGTCAGTCCTCTGTCGGTTATGAATAGGGCGGAGAGGGAGGAGTTGGACATCTCTGCCACATCGCCGGTGAAGTAGCTACCCCTAAGTGTGGATTGCGATCCGACAAACGATAACGAGGCACCAGTTGGCGAGATGACGATGGTTGTATTCCACTCACCTAATGCCTTGCCGTACGCGTACAAGCCACCCACGAGTACCATAATGAGCGCTATTGCCATCAGCCTCTGAATTCTCACCTGTTCGCGCCCCCTTTTGAAACTTAGTGATTGAGTGATTTAGCAATTGAATGAACTACCCCGCCGCAAGCGGACGGTGTATCAAGAGGCTTTGCAAGAAGCACGCCCCAAGGGGCGAGGAATGAACCCCTGTAGGGGATTCAATCATCCGATCTCTCAATCATTCAATAACTTCATTCGTATCGCAGCGCTTCTACTGGCCTAAGCTTCGCTGCCCTTCTGGCGGGAAGCGCGCCGGCGAGCGCACCCAGTAGCGCCGAGAATGCCAGCGTGCCGATGATCAACAGGGGGCTGTATGACGCGGCAAACGAGGTGGTTGTGTCGGCCACGCCCGGTACAACTAGAGACCCGGCGAGCATCCCACCGGCCACACTGCTGATCCCCACCCCGACCACAATTCCGATTATGCCTCCAACGATTCCCAGGAGCCCGGACTCGATTATGAACAGTGCCATAACGTCCCGATCCTTCGCTCCTACCGCCTTCATGATCCCGATATCGCGCGTCCGTTCGAGAACCGATGTGTACATCGTGTTCATCACCCCGATCGCCCCGACGAGCAGTGCGATTGCAGCGATTGCGGTTAATGCTTGCTGGATGCCGCTTAGTACACCCATGATTCGCTGGCTCATCTCCTCGGCACTCATCGTGCTCACCGGTGTCCCCAGATCTGAGTACAGCGTCTTGATCGCGGTTGATGCCACCAGTACGTCCGTTCCATCGGCGATCTCCAACAACGCTTGCGATATCTTGTTCTCCCCACCAAATAGTGCTTCTAGGTCTCCCATTGGCACAAACAGGGCCGTGTCCAGATTGCGGAAGGTCATTGCTCCAGCCTTGGTATCGCGTGGGGCGAGGATGCCAATCACGGTGAATGGGGTGTTCTCGACTTGGACAGGGTCTCCCACGCTAACGCCTAGATCGGAGGCCACTTGATCGCCGAGGATCAGCACATCCGTGTCACCTGCGACAAACCCATGCCCCCGGATAACTTGGAATCCGTTGAAGTAAGCGTTGAAGGCGTCAGTCATAGCGTCAGTCAGTCCAGTAACGCGCAGGAAGCCCTGTCCCGCCATGTTCTCCGAGGTGACCATCGCCGTCTCCACACGCATCGCTCCATAGGAAACCACTTGCGGGAGGCGTCCGAGTAGGTCTAGGTTTATCTGTGTAGGTTCTTGATTGCCTCCCATCATGCGTCCCATCGCTCCCGATTTACCATCACTGGTCTGTCCCTCCGGGCCACTGGGGACGAGAATGATCGTGTTGTACCCGATATCCTCAAACTGTTCCTGCACCGACTTTTTCATCCCGTCTCCGATGGAGATAAGGGCAACGACGGCAGCTACGCCGACGACTATACCGAGGATGGTAAGCCACGAACGCACCCGTCGGTGAAGGATGTTATGCAGTGCTAATCTGATGTTGTCGCGCAGCATTATTCCTCCTCCCAATCGGCCGCTTGGCCGACTTTTCCATCGAAGATGTGGATCGTTCTCTGCGCATAGCGAGCAATAAAGGGATCATGGGTTACTAACACAACTGTCATCCTCTGCTCCTTATTTAGTTTGGCGAGGAGTTCCATGATCTGTTTGCCCGTTTTGGAGTCGAGGTTTCCCGTCGGCTCATCGGCGAGGAGAAGGTTCGGGTCGTTCACCAACGCCCGTGCGATCGCTACCCGCTGCTGCTCACCACCGGAGAGTTCTGTCGGTAGGTGCTCGGCTCGATCGCCAACCCCCAATTGTTCAAGGAGGTTGCGCGCTTTGGCGAGCCTATCTTTGTGGGCAATGCCTTGATACATCATTGGAAGCTCCACGTTCTCCAACGCGGTGAGAGTGGCGATCAGGTTGAATGACTGAAAGACGAACCCAATGTGCTTCCCGCGCAGTTCGGCGAGCTGATTTCTGTCTTGCTTAGACACATCTTGCTCACCGAACATCATCGAACCCTCATCTGGTTGGTCGAGTGCGCCGATCAGGTGCATCAGCGTGCTCTTCCCAGATCCGGAAGGGCCCATGATTGCCACCAACTCCCCATCTTCGATCTCCAGGTCTACCCCTCGCAGCGCTGCTACATCTGTCTTTCCCATATGGTAGGTGCGCGTGGCATTCTCTAGCTTGATCATCAGTCTCCCTTACGGCGTGTAATCAATCTCGACCAGCTCAACTCGATACTGCACTTTTCCGTCTACTTTTTTCACGAGCAGAGAGGGGAACGAGAGCAGAGCGCTTGTGTCCGGTGCGGTTAGCGCAATCTCCACAGTCTGGTTAGCGAAGCTTGGATGGAGAAAGGTGGCCATGATAACATCGACCCCCGCGATCTTGTCCCAATCATGGGTGACCAATCTTGCTCCATCGGGGAGGTAGTAGTTCTGGTTCGGCGCGATCTCTACGTTGCGTTCCTCGAGTGCCTGTAATGGAGATAAGTCAATAGTAGCTACCTTCGTCTCGTCATACTTTGTGCCTACGGCACCAGCAGCTCCGGTTCTTCCGCCACCCGTACTGATGTCATCCGCAGACTGATCAGGGCTGACAATCGTCTCCGTAACATCAAACAGATCGCCATTGGGGGTGATCTCTATCGTGTGGAAATGCACCGCGCCGTCAGTACCTCCTCGCTGTAGTTCAAAGACCGTCTTGAGTGCTCCACCCGGATAAGGGCCGAGGCCAAAGATGTATGCGATCTGGGGGGCTTCCTGTGAAGCCGCGAGGCTGCTCGTTCCAACTAGGGCGACAAGTCCAAGTACGAAAATTGCTAGTAGTCTCCTATCTGTGCTGATTGCCATGTCATCCTCCCTACTATTTCTTATCAGTATTGGGTGGAGTAGCTCCTCCCATTTGCTCAATGGTGCGCTGCAGGATCATCTCCTGTCTCAGTTCCTCCATCAGTTGCTGAAACTTGTCTAGCTGTTCCGGCGTCAGAATCTCTTGCAGTTGCTGTGTCACCTGTAGCGGTCCTCCTACCTGGCCCTGCCTCATCTGGGAAAGTTGTTCGCGTTGTTCGTCTGTAAGATCGGGGCTGTTTCCTGACCGGGATCCCTGTCCTTTCACCCCAACTGCCTGCCCCAGTTGCGTTTTTTGCTCCATGCTGATCAAGAGGGCCTTGGTCGCACTCTTGACCTGGTCTTGTTGCGCTTCATCGAGATCTAGTCGCTCGTTCACCTTAGCCATGAACTCGCTGAGAGATGCTTCTCCCGCAGGGCTGAGCGTGCCAGCGGCCGGTGCAGTGTCTACTTGCACGGGCGGATTGTTAGTTTCCTGGGTCTCCGCACTCTTTGGTGTAGCGGGCTCCGAGCCAGCGGAATCACCCGCCCCGGAACTTGGTTGATCGCTGGCCTGAGGAGGTCCAGCTGGCAAGGGGGTTGTGGCTTCCGTCTTCCGTCCGCATCCGCTAAGCATGAGAAGCAGGAGAGCAACAGAGAACAGCCAGATGATCAATAGGGCACGTCGGACACCAATGGTTTCTTGTTTCACGTTAGTATCGCCTTTCACTTTTCGTTCCTCCTGAGCATAAGTGCTGCGCAACAAGAGCACGATACTCAGGATACTATCGAGATACGAAGGGCTCGTGTCAAAGTTGTGGCAGAGATGTGAAGAGGCGTTGATCAACTGCTGGCAATAGAGGAAGAAGACTGGTCGGGACGCCCGGATTTGAACCGGGGACCTCTTGCGCCCCATGCAAGCACGCTGCCAGACTGCGCCACGTCCCGACTCATTTGATGGTACCACTTACTGATGAAGTTGACAACTCGATTATCATGTTGCGCTGCTTGTCTCACAGTTGTAGCATGGAATTGCTTCATTCAAGTAAAGGAGCGTAGATAATGAAGATCACTTTTTGCGGAGCAGCAGAGACGGTCACGGGTTCGAGTCATCTCGTGGAAACAGAAGGATTGAAGATCCTCCTTGATTGCGGACTGTTTCAAGGCTCGCACGAGGTTGAAGATCGCAATCGTGCGGAGTTTGCATTTAATCCCGAGGAGATCGACTACGTCCTCCTTTCGCATGCCCACCTCGATCACGTGGGGATGATTCCCCGCCTGGTGCGGGAAGGGTTCCACGGAGAGGTGATCAGTACCCCGCCGACGGCGGCGATTGCTAAGGTGATCCTCGCCGACTCAGCGCACATTCAGATGGAAGAGGCGGAGCGCCGTGCGCGGCGCGCCAAACGCCGCGGCGAGAAAGCTCTCCCGCCACTGTACGACATGGGAGACGTCCTGGACACCATCGACGCCTTCCATCATCAGATCCCGTACGAACAAGTTGTCCCCCTTGGCAAAGGAGTTGAAGCGATCTTCCACGATGCCGGCCACATCCTTGGCTCTTCTACGATCGAGCTTCACATTGAAGGCAAGACGCTCCTCTTCAGCGGAGACCTGGGAAACCTTCGCCGCCCGATCGTGTGCGATCCGAGTGATCCACCGCAGGCCGACATCGTCCTCATCGAGTCGACGTACGGGAACCGTAGCCATCGCTCGCTGGACGAATCGGTGACCGAGCTAAAGGATGCGGTGAACACGGTGATAGGCCGTGGTGGGAATCTCCTCATTCCTTCTTTCGCCCTCGAACGCACACAGGAGGTTCTCTACGAGCTGTTCCTGATGTGGAAGGCACATGAGCTTCCACAATGTAAGATCTTTCTCGATAGCCCATTGGCTATCTCCACTACCCGCATCTTCGCCCGTTACCCTGGCTACTTTGACATCGAAGGGAAAGAGGCCTTCTCCGGATCTCCAAACCCGTTCCAATTCCCACCACTTCGCTTCACGCAGAGCACCGACGAGTCAAAACGTATCAACAACATGCCGGAAGGCAACATCATCATCGCAGGTAGCGGTATGTGCAGCGGCGGACGGATCACTCATCACCTACGCCACAACCTGTGGCGGGAGGAAGCGGGCGTGGTCTTTGTCGGCTACCAGGCGCACGGGACACTTGGTCGGAGGATCATCGATGGCGCGAAACGAGTGAGGATATTCGGCGACGAGACGGCCGTGGCTGCACAAATGTGGACGGTGAACGGCTTCTCCGCGCACGCCGACCAGCCGGCGCTAATCAACTGGCTCTCGAAGACCGCTGCCAAGCAGGTCTTCCTCGTGCACGGTGAAAAGGATACCCTCCCCGACTTCGAACAGGCGATCCGCAGCAAGATCTCCTCGATTGAGACCCACCGCCCGGCTTGGAAGGAGAGTGTCACCCTATAGCGTCCTTCCCTCCTCTATCTAAATAGGACATAGGTCACCGCTAACAGTGAGCTGTTTGTCTTGCATAGTTTCCCCGTGACGTCTGCTTGTAGCAGATAGATACGTATCATCCTGGTATCACTGGTGCAGACTAGGAGGTCTGGTAATGAAGCGATTCACGGTTCTATGCGTTATCGCGTTGACTGTGCTCATGCTGGGTGTGGGGGCAACCGCTCAGGATGACGAGGTCAGCTTTTGTGGGACGTTCAGCGGGAGCGCAAACTTCCTGCCGAGCGTTTCTAGCTCATTCGGTCTTGCCCTAACACTCGGTTTCTCGAATTTCACTGCGATGAGTAGCACGAGCCTCGTTCTCCTCCCAACGTTCAGTGCAACGCAGAGTTTCACTCTTGAGTACGCGCTGGACGCGCTAACCTTTGGAAGTGAGGTTGCCTTTGGCGTAGTGCCGCTTGCCTTCCAAACTTGGGACATCTACACAAAGCTCGATTTCCCCACGACCACATTCGGAGATGGGACAACGGCGCCGACGTTTGGCGGATATTTGAAGGCTGATGCAGTGATCCTCCCTGCATTCTCCGCCACGGGCACCCTCTATATGACTGCGGGCGTGGGGCCTCTCTCGGCATCGAGCACGAGCATCTTCGGTTTCGTGCCCCCATCTTTCCAAACACAGAAGTTTGTCGTGACTATCGACTTCTTAAGCACAACCTTCGGCGAAACAGGGACTTCCAGTGCCAACGGGAAACTCGGGGCTTACATCGACGTGCTCCCGGCTCTTGCGACGACCGTGTGGCTTGACCTGTCGGTGGCACTCTCAGACTTCACGGCAGAGAGTTACACCAGCATTGGCATCATCCCAACAGGGGCAGGTACACAGGTGTGCACGCTGACATATTCCCTGGAGAGCGTCACACTTACCAGCAAGACCACCTTCATCCTCATCCCGTTTGCGTTTAGCTCCGAGTATCTCAAGATTGGTGTCGTGTACAAGGATCTATACATCTATGGATGGGGGCAGTTCGCGACGAGTGGCGTATCCGCAGGTGTAGGCTTCTCGTACGATTTCTGCGCTCCGTAAGCGTGAAGCCAGTCTGAACATTCGATGCAAAGACGAGAGGGGTTCACTAGAGATGCGAACCCCTCTTACTCTACTGAGTTACATGTTCTCTTTCATGATCTGCGGAATGGTGGTGAAGTCAGGAACAACGTAGTCGGCGATCCGCTCCAGTTCCTCGTCCTTGGGATTCATGGCGATTGACAGGCCAACGATGTGCATTACGGGCACATCGTTCATGTGGTCACCGACAAAGCAGATCTCGGAGAGATCCAGTCCATGCTGTCTCGCGATTTCCTTCATCACGTCTGCCTTCGTCCACAGGTCAACGATTGTCTCGCTCTCTCCAGTGAAATAGCCATCCTCGATCAACAGGCGATTGGCGATGGAGAAGTCAAGGCCCAGTTCCTGACACGTTCGGTCAGCGACAAGATCGACGCCGGAGGAGAGGATTCCCAACGTGTAGCGACCGCGAAGGGCTGCGATCGCTTCCCTCGCGCCAGTTGCGTACGGTGGGGGAAAGATTCTTGCGGTGATCTCTTCCACGGGGATTCCGGCTAATAGGGCCGCATCGCGTTCTACCCACTCTTCATAGGCATCACGTCGCGGCAGGAATTCGCGCAGGATCTGTTCTGATTCCTCTTGTTTCCCCGCTGCTGTTGCGATTGCTCCCCAGCTCGACTCGAACTCTACGTTGCGATAGCGCACGAGTGTGCCGTCGAGGTCGAAGATGATTGCCCGTATGCGCCCCACGTCTAGTTGTTTCCGTTCGAAGGCTGTTGCGCCTCTGCTGGATCGACCAGTCTTGCGCCGTCGGCAATCCCAAGGTCGGCAACCTGGCCTGTCTGCAGCTCGAGCGCATACTGGAAGGCAGACTGTGCAGTATACAGATCGCTTGACTGTGCGTCCATTTCCATGCTGCCAACGAACGCGCCAGTTGCGTCGAAGAAGGCGATGTCAAGTCCAAAGGGAACGGTCTCCATCGTAAACCTTCGCGTAGCCTCATCGGCAAACGAGAACAGGATCCCTGGAGCGCCATCGATAAGTGCAGCCGGAAAGCCACGGAACCCGACGAAGCGTGCGTTTGCCTCGTTGGCACGTAAGACCGGAAGAGAGATCTTAGATCCATCGGGGAGTGTTACGACGAGATCGTCAAGCGGGAGCGTACTCAGAACGCCGAGATTATCATTCGCTCTCGCCAGAGAGATAATAGGTGCTTTGTCTGCAATAGCTGCGGGATAGATGAGTACCGGATCATCGCCGATTCCGTCTTCGTTGGCATCTGTTCCCTGGTAGTCGCCCCAATAGTTGCCTTGGTCGTTTACCGTCCATGTGTTATTTCCGTAGTCTTCCACGAGTGTCGTGCCTCCGCCGAGGAATGTGTTGAGGTACATCTGGTTTGACTGTGAATCGTTATTTAGGTAGATATGATTGCTGTTGTCTGAGAACACGTTGTCGTGAATCGAGTTCCCGCGCACGATCACCTTGCCGTACGTCTCAGGGAAGAGGATCCCGCGGGTGTTTTGTGCGATG
>JAYEFP010000274.1:0-4079 GCA_034715975.1 Candidatus Bipolaricaulota bacterium
GCGGAATTCACTCTTGGCGCGCCGTAGCAAGTGATCAATCGCTTATAAACTGCGGGGAGAGGGGTAATACTCCCTCTCCCCGTTTCTTACCTGTATCAAGGAGTAAGTTTGGGGGCGTGCATGACAAAGTCGACTGCAACTGCAAGAGTAAAGGAGAAAAAAGAACAGGAATTCTTCCTGCGAGCGGAGAAGATTACCAAGGTCTACTCCGATGGGACGGTCGCGCTGAAGGAAGCCACGCTTGAGATTCATCCGAGCGAGATCATCGGATTGCTGGGGGAGAACGGCGCGGGAAAGACGACGTTAACTAAGATACTCTCTGGCCTCCTCCCACCGACAAAGGGGCAGGTCATCTCGCCCCGTGGATCCGTTCGGTTCGGGAGTCCGCGTGAAGCGCTCGACTTCGGAATAGGTATGGTCTACCAGCACTTCGCGTTGGTCGGTACCTTCACCGCAGCCGAGAACGTTGCCCTAAGCCACGAACACCCCTTTAGTACGGTTCAACTTGCTAACACGAAGAAGCGCCTCGAACAATTGATGGAAGAGAGTGGACTTCGTGTTCCGCTAGATGTGCCGGTGGAAAAACTCGCCGTGGGTGAACAGCAGCGGGTGGAGGTCCTCAAGGTCCTTTCCCGTGATGTCGATCTGTTGATCCTCGATGAACCAACCTCGGTGCTGACTCCGCTCGAGGTGGACGAGTTGTTCGCACTGCTGCGCCGGCTGCGGGAAGACGGAAAATCGATCATTCTCATCACTCATAAACTGAAGGAAGTCGGCTCGGTCACCGATCGGGTAGTTATCCTTCGGCACGGGGAGATGGTGGGAGACGTCAAGACAGCAGAGGCTAGCACGGAGCAGCTGGCACGCTTGATGGTCGGCAAGATGATCGACACTGAGGCAAGGGCCGTTGAACTGACAGAAGAAGAGCTTCCTCACCGGGAGAGCGCGCGTGCAGAAGAGGTGAAATCAGGTACGAGCATTCTGCATGTGGAGAACCTGACAGCACGCGGTGACACCGGCGAGATCGCGGTAGAGGACCTTTCGTTTGACGTCCATGCAGGTGAGATCTTCGGTGTGGCCGGTGTGGAGGGAAACGGGCAGACCGAGCTTGTCGAGTCGTTGACCGGCCTCCGCGTCCCCACGAGTGGTGTTGCCACGATCAACGGGACGAACATTCTCGGGAAGGATCCCCGGGAGATCTACCGTCTCGGTGTGGCTCATATCCCCGAGGACCGGTGGGAGCTGGGGCTCATCCTCCCGTTCACCCTGGCCGAGAACGCGATCCTTGGGGTGCACCGCTGGGAGGAATTTCGCGGGCCAATGTCGTTTCTCCGGTGGGGGAAAATAAATCGACACGTGCGTGATCTGATGGATCGCTTCGACATTCAGGCTACCGGGCCGGGCTCTCCGGCGAAGAGCCTCTCCGGGGGAAACCAGCAGAAGCTAATCGTCGGGCGGGAACTCGCTAAGGACCCTGATATTATCGTTGCTGCGCAGCCGACGCGAGGATTGGATATTGGTTCTGCTCAGTACATCCGCGATCTCCTCGTCGAGATGCGCAACAACGGCCGCGCTATCCTGCTCGTGTCGGCCGACCTCGACGAGGTCCTTGCCCTCTCCGACCGGATTGCCATCATGTACGAAGGCCGTTTCATGACTATTGCCTCACCGGCTGAGCTTGACCGGGAGACGATCGGATTGCTCATGGGTGGAGTGATAGCAGTCAAGGAGGGAGTATGAGTAGTGAAGTGACGAAGAGCTCATCCCGTCTGTGGAAAGCGACGGGCCGCACGTTGACCGGGCTCACCCCGGCACTGGAATCGGTGTTGGCGGGCGTGGTCGGTCTGCTCGTCGGTGCCCTCCTGATGTGGATCTGGGGGTACGATCCCTGGAAAGCCTATATGGCGATGTTCCGTGGGGCTTACGGGGATTCCTACGGGCTGGCAAGTTCGGCGGCGCGCGGGGTACCGCTCATTCTGACGGCGCTCACCTTCTCCATTTGCGTTCGCGCCGGGATGTTCAATATCGGCGCGGAGGGGCAGCTCTACATGGGCGCCCTCGCGGCGGTGACTGTCGGTTACTTCACGCTTCCACCCGGACTGCACATCATCACGGGGATCATCTTTGCCATGATCGCTGGGGCGGTATGGAGCCTCGTTCCCGCGATCCTCAAGTTGACCCGCGGGGTACACGAGGTCATCTCCACGATCATGTTCAATTGGATCGCGCGGTTTCTCGCGTTCTACATGGTTGCGTTCATCCTAGTCGACCCAATGCGAGGTGAGAAGACGATCAGTATTCCGATGAGTGCCCGCTTTCCAATCCTCGTTCGGGGAACGGACCTATCGTATTCCCTGTTCGCGGCGATCCTCTTTGCTGTTGTCATCTACTTCCTCTTGTGGCATACCACCATGGGGTACGAGGTTCGTGCCTCCGGGTTGAATCCAGCGGCAGCGCGTTACGGTGGGATAAAGAGCAAGCGGACGATGCTCATGAGCTTCATCCTTGGGGGGTTGGCCGCGGGACTCGCCGGTGCGACGGTTGTGATGGGAAATCCGCCAACATACGCGGTTATCAGCGGTCTTCCGCAGCTGATAAACGTTGGGTTCGATGGAATGGCGGTCGCCATGGTCGGACGGAACCACCCGATCGGGATCATCATCGCGGCGCTCTTTTTCGGCGGACTGACGGCCGGTGGACGTGTGATGCAGTTCTACGGGTCGAATCCGGTTCCGCTGGAGATGGTCCGCATCGTGATGGGAGCAATTGTACTCGCTATGTCCATCCCCGAACTGTTTCGTATGTTCCCCGCGATCAAGAAACAGGGGGCGGCGCTGTTCGATCTGCTACGGCGATTGACGAACCGCGGATCTAAAGAGGAGGGATCCGCATGAGCTTAAGCGATATTCTTAGCCTGCTTCGCATCTCGTTTCATGCAATGGTTCCCATCACCCTGACCGCTGTAGGGGAGATCATCGGGGAGACGGCCGGACTGTTCAATATCGGTCTGGAGGGAGCCCTGTTGTTGAGTGCGTTTGCCGGAGCAATAGGAGCGGAGTTCGGCGGACCGATTGTTGGCTTGCTTATTGGGATGGGGGTCGGGGCGGGTCTGGGTCTCCTCTTCTCGGTGATCAACACCTACTGGAAGGGGACCCAGATGATCACCGGGATCGGAATCAACCTGTTTGCGGTGGGAATCGTCGCCTTTGGCCTGATCAAGCTTGGCGCACCGGGATTTCACGACGTTCCCAAGGCGGCCGAACTGGCGAAGCTCCAAACACCGATTGGAGCGGTCAGCCCAATGATCTTTGTTGCGCTTATAGTACCGTTCATCGCGTATTGGTTCCTCAAACGGACGCGGGCTGGGCTGATCCTGAAGGCGGTCGGAGAGGCTCCGGAGGCGGCGGACGTTGCCGGGATCAATATCAATCTTGTCCGTCTGTTGGCGACAACCTTTGGTGGCGCCCTTGCCGGCCTCGGTGGGGCGTATATGAGCGTCTGCTGGATCGGATCGGTGACCAAGGATCTGTCGGCGGGGCGCGGATTCATTGCTCTGGCAACGGTCGTCTTCAGCGGGTTGAATCCGCTTCTTGCGCTCCTCGGTGGGTTCATCTTCGGTTTCTTCCAGAGCCTGGCCACGTGGATCAAGACGCTTCCATCCAAACCGATCCCCTGGCAGTTCGTCGAGATGCTCCCTTACATCGTGACCCTACTGGTGGTCTCAGGAGTGATCGGGCGGGTGCGTTTTCCAAAATCTCTCGGCCAGCCGTATAAGCGGGAGTAAACAGGGCCTGACAGAGTTGACTTGTTGTTCGATAGAACCTATGATAGAGGTGTTAGTAACAAAGCTGGGGGTGTGGTATCACGAGAGAGAAAGAAGAGCGATTATCGCGTCCCCGGAGGGCGTTTCCAAACCTATAGGAGGTGGCAGGATGCGTAATATTTTGGCTCTGGCACTGGTCGCGGTATTGGCGATCGGAGTCCTCGGTTTTTCTCAGGCGGGCTCCAGTCCGGATGAACCGATCTACATGCTTCTCGTCCCGTCGACCGAAGGGGCGACGGTTCAAGAGATCGGACAG
>JAYEFP010000275.1:0-4031 GCA_034715975.1 Candidatus Bipolaricaulota bacterium
AGCCTCACAGCACCAGGGAATAACGTCTCGTTCCACAAGCGATCGAAATAGGAAGCGAAAACCTCGCCCACGGCGGCATCCTCGATCGATACGTCGGCCTGCTCTTGGTCGTAGAACGAGTGCTCGTTCCAATTCGTCGAGCCCAGGATGACGATACGATGATCAATGACGACAAGTTTTGCGTGTGTAGTCACTGATGGATCGTCGAAGTGGGCGGAAATACCATGCGCAAGCAGGTAGTCAATCGTCGGTCGGTTCTTGTCGGTGATCGATTGCGCCCAGTCGCTTTCATCCAGCAGGACGCGTACGACGACGCCCCGATCGGATGCAGCGACGATGGCATCCCATAGGCTCGCCTCATCGAGCTCTGCATTGGAAAGGAGAATGTCAAGTGAACGATCCGCTGAAGCGATCGCATCGCGCACAAACTCGCAGTAGGTGCAGCTTCCTATGGTGCCGATAAGTGGCAGGACAGTCGTCTGTGCGCAGGTCGCGTTCGAGATAGTGGCGACAAGCACGACAGCAACAAGCAGGATCCAAGCCCATCTCTCTTCACGTTGTACCATCATCATCATCTGCGATAGAATTCTACCTGGAGGAACACCAAATGGTCAAAGAATTGAATCCAAATCAACTACGTCGCACATGCGACCCTAAGTCTTTCAACTTCAGCACAACCGCCGAGGTGGAGCCACTGGACCGCATCATCGGTCAGGAACGTGCTATCGAGGCGCTGAGGCTTGGCCTGGGGATAAAGGACCGCAAGAATCGGTACAACATTTATGTTGCTGGAGGAACAGGAACCGGAAAGATGTCCGCCGTCGAGTACTTCCTCAGTCACGCCAGCGTGGATGAACCAATACCGCCCGATCTTTGCTATGTCCATAACTTTGAGAATCCCTACAGCCCACATTGCCTGGAGCTTACCGCCGGCATGGGAGTGCAGCTACGAGACGACATGGAGCACCTCATTACCCGCCTCAAGATGGAGATTCCCAAGGTTTTCGAGTCGGACGAGTTCAAGGCGCGCAGCAAGCGCATAAACGAAGGCTTCACCGAGAAGCGATCAGCTATTTCTGACGCCATGGAGGAGAAGGCACGCGCATTGGGGTTTGCGATTCAACGCACGCCGATTGGGATAAACACCCTTCCCCTGCAAGAGAAGGGAGAGCCGCTGAGCCAGGAGGAATACGCCGCCCTCTCCGAGGAGAACCGTGCGGAGATACGCGAGAAGCAAAGCAAGGTGCAGGTGGTCATCCAGGAGAATATGCAGGAAATGGCGCGCATTGAGGAGGAACGTGAGGAGGAGATAAAGAAGCTGGCGAAGGAGGCGGTGCTGTTCACCATCGAGCCGCGCTTCAATCAACTCAAAGAACGCTACGAAACGCTAGAGCGGGTAGTCGGTTTTCTCGAAGATGCCAAGCACGACATTGTCGAGCACCTCGGCCAATTCAAGGATGGGGGGAAGAACGCCGCTCCCAAGGGTCCGCTCCCGTTCCCCATGCCTCAGACCGACCCGTTCAAGCGCTACTATGTCAACGTGCTCGTCGACAATTCGAAGACGAAAGGGGCACCGGTG
Organism: Candidatus Bipolaricaulota bacterium; assembly: GCA_034715975.1. GTDB lineage: Bacteria > Bipolaricaulota > Bipolaricaulia > UBA7950 > UBA9294 > M55B144. The sequence goes on from JAYEFP010000275.1 coordinate 1,580, forward strand.
ATCGTGGAGCAGAATGCCACGTACACTAACCTGTTTGGCTCCATCGAGCGTCGCGTTCAGATGGGAGTGGCAATTACCGACTTCAGCATGATCAAGCCCGGGTCGCTGCACCGCGCAAATGGAGGCTACCTAGTGCTGAACGCCAATAACCTGTTTCGCGTCGGCCTCTCCTGGGAGGCACTAAAGATCGCCATCAAACGGCGCGAGATCAGGATCGAGGACCCGTTGCAAATGCTCGGTTACTCTACCAGCGAGGGGCTCAAGCCGGAGCCGGTCCCATTCCACATGAAGATCGTCATCATCGGCAATCCACAGATCTATCAACTCCTGCACTACTACGATGAGGACTTTCCGAAGCTCTTCTCCGTGAAGAGCGACTTCGACACAGAGATGGAGCGCACCCCAGAGCACGAACAGGAGATCGCCCGTTTCTTACGCGCGCGCTGTGAGGAGGAGCCGGCGATGCTCCCCTTTGATGCTGGCGGCGTGGCTAAGGTAGTGGAGTACTCCTCAGAGCTTGCCAGAGACCAGAAGAAGCTCTCCTGCCGATTTGGGAATCTGATCTCGATCATCAAGGAGGCGTCGTACTGGGCACGCCAAGAGGGCTCGACGCACGTCACCGCCGAGCACGTCCGCATGGCGCTGCACAAGAGGGACAACCGGTTAGGCCTCCTCGAGGAGAAAATTCGGGAGATGATCGCCCGTGGTCAACTCCTCGTAGACACCGAAGGAGAGAAAGTCGGGCAGGTGAACGGTCTCGCCGTTCTTCAACTGGGAGACTACATGTTCGGAAAGCCGTCGCGGATCACGGCGACAGTGCACACCGGGAAAGGCGGGATCGTCGACATCGAACGCGAGGCTGATCTCGGAGGGCACACGCATACAAAGGGAATAATGATCCTGAAGGGCTTCCTCGGTGAACAGTTTGCCGACAAGAGGCCACTCAGTCTATCGGCAAGCCTTGCCTTCGAGCAGAGTTACTCAATGATCGACGGAGACAGTGCTTCCAGCACAGAGCTGTACGTGCTCCTCTCTAGTCTGTCGGGGCTGCCGATCAAACAGGGAATTGCTATCACCGGATCGGTGAACCAGATGGGAGAGATACAACCGATCGGCGGAGTGAACGAGAAAATCGAGGGTTTCTTCAAAGTCTGTCAGGCCAAGGGAATGACCGGCGATCAAGGCGTGCTGATCCCGCAGCAGAACCTGGACAACCTCATGCTCTCGGAGGAAGTCGTGGACGCTGTCAGCGAGGGGAAGTTCCACATCTACCCGGTGGAAACTGTGCAGCAAGGGATCGAGCTTCTCACGGGCATCCCCGCTGGAGAAAAGAAAGAGGAGGATGGATCGTTCCCTGAGGGGACGGTCTTCGGACGTGTTGCCGCGCGGTTAGACGAGATTCGTGACGCACTGAAAGAAGAGAGCAAATCCGAGAAAGATGAAAATGACAAGAGCAGCAATCCAAAGGGCAAGGCTCCCGGAAAGAAGAATAGCGCCACGGGCGCAGTGGGGTAAAATGAGCGTACACAAGCAACTTATCGCACGTGTCTAGCAGCATTGTTGCTGATCGTGTCTATGTTGACACTAGGAGGGTGTTTTCTGTTTAACAACCCCCACGCGCAGTTTAGCTTTGATCCACACTTTGACTATCCTCCTCTCACTGTCCATTTCGATGCCAGTGCATCCAGTAGCCCCAACGGAGCGATCACCGACTATGCGTGGGATTTCGATGACGCCAGCACCGACACGGGAGAATCCGTGGATCATACCTTCTACGACAAGGGCACATATGCTGTAACCCTCGTCGTTACCGACTCGAGTGGAGCAGTGGGTGCGATAACGCACAACGTGGAAGCGCTCAATCACGCGCCCATTGCCTCATTTACCTACTGGCCATACATGGTAGGCACGGAGCAACCCATGACGTTCGACGCCTCCGACTCAACGGACACCGACGGGTATATTGTCGATTGGGCATGGTCATTCGGTGACGGTACAACCGGCATTGGCGAGGTCGTAGACCACATCTTCCTATCGGCGGGATCGCAGGGATTGAAGTATCATGTGACACTAACAGTCACTGATGATGATGGCAAACCCAGTTCGACCAGCAGAGATGTACAGGTAGTCGGCTGCGATACCTGTCACTGAAAACCAGAAATCAGTCGATCAATCCTCTCGCCTAACATGCGGCCGCTCAACACACAGGGAATGTGTGGGGCATGTTGTTATGCACTGCCCGCACAACAGGCATTCCCCGCTGTTTACTGTTCCATCGTTGATCGCCCCATTCGGGCATTCTCGCGTGCAGCGATGGCACTTGATGCAATCATCGTGCACGTGGATGCGAAAAAGAGAAAAGCGCGATACCAAGGAGAGAAGTGCTCCCAATGGGCAGAGTGTCCGGCAGAACGGACGGTAGATGAACACGGAGAGCAGAGCGAACAAGGCA
>JAYEFP010000276.1:0-4017 GCA_034715975.1 Candidatus Bipolaricaulota bacterium
CTAATTACTTCACATAATCGACAAGTTTTCCCTGTGTACCCATTCATTTGATTCGGTCTATTCGTGCAATTCGTGATACTTCTTGTCGTTCATCGTGCTGTCGCTTCCCTTCGCGTCCTGTCTGTCAAAGCACGACAACAGACAGGCCTCACCGCCGAGACCGCTCGGGGGGTGTAGTAAATTCCGCCGGCTACTACACCCCCCAAGTGCGCAGAGAGTAGCATGGAAACCTTAATGTCTCATCTCAGCGACCTTTGCGCCTGCCTGTGCCAGTGAGGCAGACAGGTCCTCTGCGGTAAAATGCTTGAAACTAGGAGCCGAGTATGAAGACGAGCGATAGAAACTGTTTACGCAACAGGCTCAGTGCAGTGTGGATCTCTATGGGGAGGATAGGGCCAAGCAACAGGATCGGAAGCTTCACGCCGGCAGCGGCGAATCTTCCCTCCCTCCTCTACCGTGGTTGCTCCCAGATAGTTAATCCCCGCCTCCTCCGCTATGCGAGAGACGGCTTCTATTCCATGCCCGTAGCCATCCGACTTGACGGCGAACAGCACCCTCGTTCCGCGGCAGACGTTCACGGACAATATCCATGTTCTCCGCCAGCATAGAAAGATCGATTCTCGCTATCGTATGGAACACACGTCCTCCTTTCCACCCTGAACTGTGGCAAGACCTGCGTTAATTCACATCCATCCGCCCCGGGGTGGAAGCATCGCCGCACCTTCAGCCGAGCGTCTCTCGAGGTCATCTTGTATTGAGGGGCGTTTCTTGTCAACGTCTCTTCCAGTACTTATGCTTATGCGACAAGCATGACCGCTTGGCGAAGACGTACCAGTTGATTCGATATGTTGTTAAAAGGAGGAAGCGTGGGTAAGAGAGGAGTGCTTGTCTGTGTAATCATCTTGATGGCTGCAGTGGTGGTCGGTTTCGGCTATACACGCAGCGATTTTCTGTTTCTTAACGAAATAGAGCCGGGGATGTCCGGTGTGGGAAAGACGATCGTCGCTGGCGATGTGATCAGCGAGTTCAACGCGTCTGTGATCGGAGTCATCGATGAACCGGGAGAGTCATCCGACTTCATCGTCGTGCGCGTGAGCGGTGAAGCGATCGGCAGATCGGGCGGTATCGCCCAAGGCATGAGCGGTAGTCCTGTATACATTGATGGGAAGCTGATCGGTGCCCTCAGCCGCGCTGCCGCTTGGTCCAAGGAGCTGACCCCAATCGGGCTTGTCACGCCGATCGAGCAGATGCTTCTAATCATCGACTCCATGCACGACGCGCCCGTGTCTTCTCGGCCTAACGCAGACGCCGTCCTCGCGGGAGTGACCTTAAGCGAGACAAGCACACCTCCGAGCGGTGAGGAACTTGCCAGCGCGCCGGACACGATCTATGCCTACCCCGTCTCCTCACCACTACTCGTGAGCGGGCTGTCGGGAAGATCCCTCACGACGTTGATGGACGGATACGCCGCCGCACAGCCGACGGGGCTTATTGGCGACTTCCTCCCGATTACCGTTGCCCCACACATGTCCGGCCTGTCCTCGTTTGGCCTGCGCCTCAACCCGCTCTCCGGAGGGACGACAAACGGAACTGCTACAACCCTCGATCTGGTGCCGGGGAGCGGAATTGGTGTCGCCCTCGCAAGCGGCGATGTAACGATCGGGGCCCTGGGGACCGTCACCTATCGGGATTCTGACCTTATCATTGGGTTCGGTCACCCGTTTCTGTCAAACGGGGAGGCCGACTTTGCGCTGACGAGCGTCCAGATATACGATACGATGAGGGCTTACGATGCCTCGTTCAAGCTGGGAACGATTGGAGAGACACTGGGGACGATCCTTGAGGATCGCGCAAGCGGTATCGGAGGCCAGATCGGTCGCCAGACAAGCACGATCGATCTTGGAATCGGCGTCCTCGATCAAGATACGCAGGCGACAAAGAACTTCCAGATCCAGCTCGTCGATGAGCCGCGTATAATGCCCGACCTCATCCTCGCTACTGGACTGGATGCAATAGACGAGACGCTCGATCGCATCGGCCAGGGTACGGTTGAGGTAAACTACCAGATCATCGGAGACGGGATGTCGACACCGCTGCAGAAGCGTGATCTCTTCCTGAGCACGCAGGACATCGCCATTTATCCTCCGTGGCAGCTTGCCGGGATTGTCAACTTCCTGCAGTACAACGATTTTGCCGACCCACGGATCACGCGGATTACAGCGTCGATGCAGATCACGCACGCCATTAAGGCAATGCACATCAATCACCTCGAACTAGACAAGCATTCATACATCCCCGGCGATACGATCCACTACACGGTTGATCTCCAGACCTATCAAGGGGGCACACAGACGGTTGAAGGGGACATCACCGTTCCGGATTGGCTATTCGCCGATGACATTACTGTACGCGCCTACGGCGGACCGCGGCTACTCGAAGAGGGGGAGGCACCGCTAGAATTCCAGTCGCTCGACGATGTCATCCAAGCAATCGAGGACTTGCCGACATACGACACGCTCACCGTGGAACTCTTCGCCTGGGATTACGCGTCCCCGAACGGGATGCAGGGGGTCGACAAGGTGAGAACCGAAGTCACAGGCTACTTCCTGTACGACACACGTGAGGTCACAGTCCCGCTGATCTTGTTGGATAACGCCGGGTAGAAGCATGTTCGCCCCGCAGCAGATTGCAGAGATAGTCAGGGGAAGAATCCTCAAAGGGTGCAATGCAAGAGTGGCGCGGGTCATCCATGACTCGCGCCGCATCGAGCCAGGGGATCTGTTCATCGCCATCAAGGGTGAACGCACGGATGGGCACGCCTTTCTCGCGCAAGCGTTCGAAAGAGGGGCGTGCGGGGCGATTATCTCCGATGAAACATCCATACGGGGGAAGCCTCGCAACCTGATCTTGGTCGACGACGTTATCGTCGCGCTACACGCCCTTGCTGCGGCATGGCGCCGTCAGATGAGCGCGACATTCGTCGGGGTCACCGGAACCTGTGGCAAGACGAGTACCAGATCGCTCCTTTACCACCTGCTTGAAGGCAGGATGAGCGTCTACTCGGCACCTGGAAACTACAACACCGAGATTGGCCTTCCGCTTGCACTCCTCGCGATGCCGCAGGAAGCGCAAGTGGGCCTGTTTGAGCTCGGTGCAAGCGGGCCGGGAGAGATCGCGCCCCTCGCCTCACTCCTTGCGCCATCGATTGGAGTGATCACGCTTGCTGGACGTGGGCACCTGACCGGATTTGGAAGCGTAGAAGCGGTCGCGCAGGAGAAGTGGGATCTGGTGCGCGCCCTTCCTCCCCATGGAAAGGCGCTGGTGAACGTCGACTCACCCCCACTTGCACCGCTGGCGACGACATACACGGGCAACATGACGACCGTCGGTGTGCAGGATGGAGATCTGCGTGGAAAGACCTCCTTCTCAGAGAGGGGGTTGGTGGTTGATGTCCAGCCACCTCGTCTGCATCTGGAGACACGCCTCCTCGGCGTGCACAATGCAACGAACATCCTCCTCGCCGTGGCCGCGGCACTTGAACTGGGAATGCCAGCACAAGAGATTGAGGAACGTGTGGCGACCTTCTCCCCGTTTCCTCATCGCCTAAACCTACTTCCAGTCCCGTTTGGTTATATCCTCGACGACTCATACAACGCGAACCCCGAATCGACGCGCGCCGCAATCGAGACACTCGCTGGCCTGAAACTACCGATAAAGAAGCGCGCGTTCGTCTTCGGCGACATGCTCGACCTGGGAGAGAAATCACCGCGCTTTCACGATGAAGCGCTAGAACGTGCCATCAAATTGGGTATCGGTCCGATATTCCCCGTCGGAGATCTGGCAACACAAGCAGCGAGAAGATCCGCATCCATAAGCTCTTTCATCTTCTGTGAGAAGGAGAACCTGGCACGGTGCACTCGCGCGCATCTCTTGGGTGGAAAGACTATCCTGCTAGTAAAGGGATCGCTCGCTGTTGGACTTACGCACGTTGTGGACCAGCTATCAAGTAAAGAGTAG
>JAYEFP010000277.1:0-4016 GCA_034715975.1 Candidatus Bipolaricaulota bacterium
GATCGATGATCCGCCACTCGGTATCAAGAACGAGCACAGCTTCCGGCATTCCTTCAACGAGTGCGTCGCGGGCAATGGGAACGAGATCAAACACACGCAGCGGGCCAATGCCGACGAAAAAGACGATAACCGTGAAGAAGAACGAAATCGGGATAATATTGAGCCCTTGGATCGGAGTGATACCAAGAACGTAAAGAACTCCTCCGATAAGAGGAAAGAGCGTTCCGAGCAGCAGCATTGCCGACTGTCTGTGGCGAATCACGACGGGCCGGGCCGCGGACCGCAAGAGCAGCGCACAAGCGGCAAGAACGTAGATGTACAAGGCGGTTATGATGGCATAGAAGCCGGGCCCGTGAATGTATATCACCGCGTTACTTCCCGCTGGACCGGGCAGGAAAGCGTTCCACACCAAGTGATGGAACGCGTTAGTAGCAACAAGGACGAAGGCAGCACTAGGAACACTCCATACGGCAAACCGCAACCACCCGTGCATCCATCGATCGTAGCCTGAATACCTGGCGGCAAACATCAGAAACAGTGTGGCGACGGACCCAGAGCCGAGGTATTCGAGCGTCGACCACAAGATCTTCCATCTTAGGGCAACAAACGTTGCCTCAAGGCCGGCAACTAGCGCGTATCCTGCTACACCCATCATCAGCAGGAATAGGAGAGGCCCCCCGGTGAATGTTCGACGATTCCACACGAACCACGACACCACGAGTGCCATCGCCATGACCGAGAAGAGAATTCCACCTGCTAAAGTGAGTACCCAATCCATGCCAGCCATTCTAGTGCTTCGGCCTCATGCGAACAAGCAATGCAACAAACGTCGACCTCCATCACACTCAAGAAAACAGAAGGGGCCTATCTATAGCCATATAGTTTTGCCATAGAGTTCATGATCCCTTCCCTCTCAAGCTGCGATGTCGTTGTTGTTGTATCCCGCTTGCTTTAGTGCGGAGATCTGGTATCGTTCTTCCCGGCTGAGCTGCGTGTATGTGTTCATCGGTGCTTCTTTGATTAATGGTCTGGGTGACGCTGTGGATGCTACCGCAACTCATCCTGTTAGACCAGTTGCCAAAGTTGCACTTGCTAGTTGAATCTCCTACAGGGGTTCATTCCCCGCCTCTTGGGGCGTGCTTCTTGCAAAGCCTCTTGATACACCGTCCGCTTGCAGCGGGGTAGTTCATTTCCGCCTGGTTTAGGTCTATAACGGGTATCCGCTACGGGTCAAGTCCTCTTCTTGCCAGAGCCGAAGATAAGGTACGTGCCCTCAGCCCTTGTCAATCCTAGTGATAGGTGCCAGCGAAGATGACGCCCAGCAGTCCGGCAAGCACGATGGCTGTCACGACCCAACCGATCCAGCCAAGATCGAGCTTAACCGGTGGCGGCGCATACGGACCGGGCACGTGCAGCAGAATGATGTCTGCCTCGGGTTTCGGGTTCCATTTGCTGTACCGACTGATAGAGTGGGCGGTTACGAGACCATCTCCCATGTACAGGGCCACGTGCTCGATCCAGCCATTGCGGTCGACGTCGTAGGCAACAACGTCTCCGGGCACCATAGCTGATATCTTGCTGACGCGAGTCGCCCCCTGCTCGATAAGCCAATTCACCAACCGCTGCGCGCCCGGCTCTCCATAGGTAAGGGTTCTCGACGGAACCTCAAGCCCTCCGCCTGGCTCGTTCTGTTCGCTGCCGATACAGCAGGACACGAAGTGGGCGCAATCGAACCCCTCTTCGTCCGTTGGCGCAGGTTCCCGCGCTCCAAGCAGCGATGGAGTTTCGCTGTCGGCAAAGAAGTAGCCGTCGCTGCAGACCTTGTTCCAGTACTTCTGGGCATATTGGAAAGCACTCAAGCGATTGTAGGACGCTTGTGCATCAACGCAGACAAACAGCACCGCAATCAGAACCAACAGGAGGCTCACGGCGAGCAAGCGCTGTATCAAGCCCTTGCGGCGAGATCCGGAGGGTGTTCTTGTCACGTGTGCCTCCTAAGTAGGTTGGCCAGGAGGGTATCAGATCTGTTCTCGTAGGGCAATTACAGTGCCTGCCATTCGATCCAGCTTCAGAGTCAGTCTATGCGCCCACCTCCCGCAAAGGCGAACTGGCATGAAGGCAACTGGTCCAGGTGCTACAGGTTGGTGAGTCTGACGTTCTAGAGTCTGGGAGACTGTCCCTGGAACGCACTTGCTCGTCATTGACTCGTAAGCCTGCTTTGCTGCAGCAACTCTGAATCGCTTGCGAAAGCAATCAGGTTCTGCTAATGGGTGCTGTATGGTCCGTTCTTAGGCCCGTGTGCCGCAGTCGTTTTGCGTCGCGCCAGCAAGATCAAGCCAATCGTCCGATTGGCGCTATGCCTTAGCCGAGGTGCCCAACGCAATTTCGTATGTCGAGAAGGTCTGTTGCGTCATTTCATTGCTTGATTCGAACTGATTCCAAGAACCTGGTAATCTCTTCATTCCATGATCGCCACACACTGGGGAGAAATTGCTGCGCTGGGCACGGCTGTTCTGTGGACGATGACGTATCTGCAGTTCACGGTGGCCGTACGCCGTATCGGAGCATCCCTGCTCAATCGAACGCGCCTGACAGTGGCGCTGGCATTTCTGGTGCTTGCGCATCTTATTGTGCACGGCACCCCGTTCCCTCTTGATGCCGAGGCAGCACGCTGGGGATGGCTTATTCTTAGCGGCGTAATCGGCTTCGCCATCTCCGATGCTCTTCTCTTCCGCTCGCTGTTGCATCTCGGCGCACATCGGACTGCGCTCTTGATGGCGTTGATCCCGGTGGCCAGTGCGCTGTTTGCTTGGGGAACGCTTGGCGAAGAGCTGACAGCCATTCAGGCTGTTGCAGCGCTCGTTACAGTCAGCGGGATTGTTTTGGTCATCAGCACGCGCTCATCGGACCGAGAGGCTGCAAATACTAGTCGCCGAACCTCGTTTGGCATTCTATGCGCGCTCGGTGCCGTGGTGGCGCAATCGTTGCGTTACATCCTGTCTAAGCAAGGGATGAGTGGAGGGTTCCCGATCTTGTCGACGAATGTGATGCAAATCCTTGCCGCTACGGTGGCGGTGTGGATAGTGGCGGCGTTTCGCGGGACGATCCGTGGGAGCCTGGCGCCTCTGCGTGAGCGTACCGCGGTGTTGTCAACAGTTGGCGGGGCATTCACTGGGCCATTTCTTGGGGTCAGTTTATCGCTTGTGGCGCTCTCCGCGGCCCCGGTTGGTATCGCATCGACGCTGATGGCCCTAATGCCTGTCTTTTTGCTCCCCGTTTCTCGTTTTGCCTTCAAGGAACGAATCACGCTGCGAGCTACAATCGGAACTGCCCTTGCCGTGGGAGGTGTCGCGGTTCTATTGCTCGTTCGGACTCCTTGAAAGCACTGACTGGAGTTGGCAGTGTAGCTCATCACCTGGAGTGAATTAGCTCAGCGTTAGGTCTTCATCCATGGCGTTTCTCGGCTACTTGCGTGGTGATCATGCTGATGGTTCTGTAGTAGAAGGCCTGCTGATCAGAATCGTTGAGAAAGATCCTCGTGTGTGTGTTGCGGCGACTTATAGTGCGGTAAAGGGCACCTGCATGTGCAATCCTGAGCGGCCTACCATGCGAGCAGTCTTGAAAATCAGATACCAAGGAGTGAGACCTGACTGCCATGCTTCGGGCGCGTGTGTCGCTAATCGAACGCCCGCTCCCAGTGCTCTTGTGGACTGCCAAATTTCACGGCTAAAGGGTTGAAATCCTCTGCATCGAAGCTTCCTCCAACCCACTCAAGCATAGCCTTGTGCTCCGGATGGCAAGAGTCCGCGACCACCTATAGCGTGGAGGCTACGGGGCCAGATCCCTTGCTCGTCCTTTAGTAGCGGACGCCAATGCTCGATCCAAGCATCAGATTCCGGTGACTTCATTGTAGAACTCGATAACGGATTCAGGGACGAGCACGCTTAGTCTGCATCCTTGATCCGTTCCTCGATGAGTGCTGCGATAATTTGCTTCTGCAGCTCCGCAGTCATTTC
>JAYEFP010000278.1:0-14272 GCA_034715975.1 Candidatus Bipolaricaulota bacterium
CCCGCCGGGATGTAGTAGGAATTGCTAATGCGAAACGACGGCCTGTACTTATCGCCGCGAATAATCCCACCGCTGGCGATAAACAGGCGGATCTCCCGCTCGTCATCCTCTGTAAGGCCTTGCGCAGCGTACTCAAGCACAGCAGCGGCGGAATCAGGCGCTGGTGTGATCGCCTGATCATAGAACGAAACAAGAACACGCCGGTAGGGAGAGCGCTCAACCACGCTGCTGACAAGTTCCTCAAGTATTCCCTTGATCATTCCCCTAGATCCACGCGCACTAACTCGCTTAGATCATCCAACCCCCGTTAATCGTCCAGTAATAGAACATACCACACTCGCCTTATCCAACGCAAGTGGGAGAAGAAGAGGGACGTTTGTCCCAAGTGCGGCGGAAGAAGTGCCTTCCACCGCCAGCAATAAGCCCTACGATGATGAATGGAGGTACGATAATGGAATTGGAAGAGTGGCTACGCCTTTACCAGGCTCTCAGTGCAACTGCCGGAGTGAAAGAACACGGTTACTGGACGATCACCGGGATTTTCCTACTGGCTAACTGTCTTCTGATCCTACCGCTATCCTTGTTTCTCTTCTCTTACACAGTTTGGGAAGGGAGATTCTTCATAACAGTCCTTGCGGGGATTGGAGTCCTTATTTGCCTTGGCTGGTCATTGAGCCAGAGGCGAGTTTTGCAGGAAATAGAGCATGTCTCTGGTCTATTGCGTAACATCGAAGGACAGTTCGCCGGGGGCGACTTTCACCGTAGCCTGTATAAGCTCCTTGCGGGAGAGGAAGTATGCATCCCTTCAACCTCATGGAAGTGCGAGGAGTGGCATCCAGAAGTGGCCCGAATGGGGACGCTGACACGACTGTTGCCACGCGCTTCGATCTCTATTCTCCCGGTAGTCTTCCTGCTTGCTTGGTCAGCGTTGGCCATCATCTCCTGGGTCGCCTAACAACAATCTATCGCTGGACATCAACAGTGTCACCGTAAGCTAGACTGTATGACTCTCCAATTGTGCGGCGACTGCTGTATAATGTGGCTTGCAGAAGCGATGGTGTCGCTTCCCGCAGGGAGACGAATGGCGCTGCATTGGTTGAAAGAACGAAGACGAGGACGGATACGACAGCGTGAGTTCCCCGCCGCGTGGCGAGAGATCATCAAACGCAATCTTCCGTTTACTCGTCATCTCTCCCCCGCTGATCAGAGGGAACTGGAGGGCGATGTTCAGGTCTTCTTGAGCGAAAAACACTTCGATGCTGCGGGTGGGTTAGAGATGACCGATGAGATCAAGGTCACTATTGCTACTCAGGCGTGTATCCTCCTTCTGCATCGCAAGACAGATTGCTATCCGGGTCTGTACTCAATCATCATCTATCCACACGCGTACATTGCCCGTCACACGGTGCAGGACATGCCAGGGATCATCACAGAGGGCATGCAGCCACGTCTAGGAGAGTCATGGACACGAGGGGCAGTCGTCCTGTCTTGGGACGATGTGCTCTCCGGCGCCGCGGACATCCACGATGGCCACAACGTCGTCTTCCATGAGTTCGCCCATCAGTTGGATTCCCAAGATGGCAAGATGGACGGCGCGCCGATCCTTTCCGATCACTCGATGTACGCTACCTGGGCTCGTGTCTTGGGACAAGAGTACGAACGCCTGCAACACGACACCGCCATTGGCAGAGAAACTCTGCTTGACCAGTATGGCGCTACCAATCCCGCCGAGTTCTTTGCCGTAGCAACCGAGTTCTTCTTCGAGAAACCACAACAGCTACGTGAGAAACTCCCGCAACTCTACGATGAGCTGTGTCGCTACTACAAACAAAACCCAGCGCAACTTACCATGTGAATGGCGTTTTTGGTGGTAACAACCCTGTGTCCACAAATGATAGGAAGCTCTCCTCTCGCCCGTTTGTTGCGCTCAGCCCTCAGGTGTCAGCCCTCAGGTATCAGCTTGATGGATCGGCCTCCCAGGCTTATTCGATCACTCTTCACCCATTACTGCGGCCTTTCGAGATGCGCTGGTTACCGTTGTCTTTATATCCACCTACCCAATACGACAGAAAACAATGTAAATTAGCCCGGCAGAGCCTCAGTCCGCGAGTACCTCACTGAACACGCGCTCAAAGTTGGCATAACAGACCTTTTCCACCTGCCCGGTCCTCAGCCCTGCAGAAAGAAGGAGATCAGGGATCTTGACGTAGTCAGCGATGGTGTCAATCCCCTCTGGCGTGTTCGTGATCCCATCAAGGTCGCCGCCAAGACCGATTGCATCTTCCCCACCGACTTCGATCGCGTGAAGCACGTGACGCACAATCCAATCGATCGATGGGCGGGGAAGGGTATTCACCTCCGCACGCAGCCTGTCCTTCTCTTTTGTTGTTGTGCTCGAGTCGAGGGCGCGCTGCCAGCGGGGAAATGCCTGCGCGTAGTAATCGGGAGAGAGGAACGACGGTGACAGGTTGATGCCCATCACTCCACCGTGATCAGCGAGTTCGCGGATCATATCATCGGTAAGATTGCGTAGCGTCGGACAGAGGGCACGGCAATTGGAGTGGCTGGCAATGAACGACCGCTTGGCCATCTTGCAGACATCGGCAAACGCCTCATCGGAGAGGTGCGAAACGTCGACCATCACACGCAGTTCTTCGGCAAGCTCGATAAGCTTCTTACCCTCGTTGGTCAGGGGGGTATTGCTGCCAAAAGCGGTTCCGGAGAACGGGTTGTCTTGCCAAGCGGGGATGATATCCCGTACGCCGAGCTCATAGAAGTGGCGCAGGTTTTCCGCCAGACCTTCAAGCGGATCGGCGCCCTCCAGTCCGATGATTGCGGCGATCGGGCCGCCGTCATCGCAAGATGAACGCAGCTCGTAGGATGTCTTCACAACGCGCAGATTTCCTCCACTCTCTCCCGCCATCGCGTAGATCTTGGCGATCATCGCTTCGGCGCGTTCCCTCTCTCGTCCAGGGTGTTGCTCACTCAACACGAAACAGGCAAAGACCTGCGCGCAGGAGCCCGCCTCGATCAGTCCAGGGAGGCCGATATGGCCTCCCTCTCCACTAGTGAAGTCAAGTGTATCATCCAGAACCTTCATCGCCGTATCGCAGTGAGTGTCGAAAAACTTCACAGTACCGCTCCTCTACGAAACACGGGCGATCGCTTCGATCTCCAGCGGCGCCCCTTTGGGAAGCATCTTCACGGCAACAGCGGCACGAGCTGGATAGGGTTCGGCGAAGAATTCCTTGTACACCTCGTTCATTGCCCCGAAATCGGCCATGTCTTCGAGAAAGACAGTCACCTTGACCACATCGCTCATCGATGCACCCGCTGCCTTCAGCACAGCGCTGATGTTCTGAAGCGACTGTGCGGTTGCCGCCGAGACATCGTCCGTGATCAGGTCGCCGGTCGGCGTCGCTGGAAGCTGGCCGGACACGAAGACAAGATCGTTCGCCCGTATCCCTTGCGAATATGGTCCCACTGCTGCCGGTGCATCTTTGGTCTGGATGGCTTCTTTCACAATTAGATCACTCCCAGTTCCTTCCCGACCGTGGCGAATTTCTCCAGGGCAAAATCGAGATCATCTTTAGAGTGCGCCGCGGACAGCATCACTCTGATACGTGCCTTTCCCTTCGGTACGGTGGGGAAGGCGATCGCAGTGGCGAACACGTCCTCAGCGAAGAGCCGCTTGGAGAAGTCCCACGCTGTCTTTGCCTCTCCGAGCATGACCGGCGTGATCGGCGTCTCACTGTGGCCGGTGTCAAAACCGAGGCGCTGCATCTCACCCTTGAAGTAACTGGCGTTGTCCCACAGCTTTTTCACTGGAGCATCCGTCTCTTGCAGTATATCTACTGCGGCGATGCACGCCGCGACGTCCGCAGGCGTGGCCGCAGATGAGAAGAGGAATGGTCGCGCTCGCTGGCGCAGGTACTCCATGATCTCGCTGCTCCCGGCCACGTATCCGCCGACAACGCCAAACGCCTTGGACATCGTTCCCGCCTCGATGTCGACCCTGCCATGCAGGCCGTAGTGATCAACAATCCCTCGCCCGTGGCTTCCCAATACTCCTTCGCCGTGCGCGTCATCGACCATCACCATCGCTCCGTACTCTTCGGCTGCCTCCACAATCCCGGGCAGAGGAGCGAGGTCGCCGTCCATGGAGAAGACACCGTCCGTGACGATCAACTTCTTCTCTATTTCCTGGTTCTCCTGCAGCAAAGCACGCAGACCGTTCACGTCACGGTGTGGAAAGATCACGCGCTTGGCCTTGGTCAAACGGCAGCCATCGATGATCGAAGCATGATTTAACTCATCGGTGAAGATCACATCTTCCTTACCCATCAACAAGGGGATCGTCGCCAGGTTCGTGTTCAACCCCGACTGCACGGAGAGCGCCGCCTCTGTTCCCTTAAATGCAGCCAGCTTCTTCTCAAGCTCGATGTGCAGGCTCATCGTTCCAGCGATCGATCGAACCGCGCCTGGGCCAACACCATACTTATCAATCGCGTCCTTCGCCGCGGCACAAAGCCGCTTGTCATCGGCGAAGCCCAGATAATTGTTCGAGCACATATTGAGAACCCGTTTGCCCTCGACGATTACCCACGCGCCGACCGAGCTTTCAATCGTGCGAATCGTGTTGTACAGCCCCTGCCTGCGTAAGTCATCGAGCGCCTGTCCGATGAACCGGTACTTGCCCATTGTTGTTGCCTCCTGCTGCGGATTGATAGGTAAATACTAAGCCAAGCGATCAAGCATTTCCAAGGGAACGGGAAACGCAGAACGTAGAACGTAGAACGTAACTAGCGTCCGGGACTATTGAGAGCTTCGCATCTTTTCAAGCTGAAAGCTGATAACTAGAACTTCATGCCCGACTGAGCAACTGTTCTGCCGCATCGAGCATGTGGCGTGCATTGTCAAACGCAAGTCTTTGCCCGGCCTCAGCAAAGGGGAGCCACTCGCACTGCGTATGCTCACGCGAAAGGGTCGGCTTGCTACACGCAGCACGTCCGAGAAAGTAGACATTTTCTTTGAAGACGGGGCGCCTTCCCCGGTAGAAATGGTATCTGCTTGTTTTGCGGAAACCAGAAATTAACTGGACCTCGGTGATTCCAGTCTCCTCCCGCATTTCGCGTGTGGCCGCTTCAACTTCACTCTCGCCAGCCTCGATGTGCCCCTTGGGAAAGCCCCAGTGCCCACCGTAGCGATGACGGAGAAGGAGGTACTTCCTCACTCCCCCGTCCATCGAGTACAAGACAAATCCGGCCGAACGTTCATCCGTTTCCTCACCCAAGCCATGTTTGGCAGGGTCTTCTTTAGCTGATGTCGATCTCTCGGTCATTGTTATCCAACATTCGCGGATTGAGGCCTAGGCTGCGTAGCTCACGCATGAGGACGCGGAATGATTCCGGAAGTCCCGGCTTAGGGAACTCCTCATCCTTGAGGATTGCCTTGTATAGCTGAATGCGGCCACGTGTATCGTCGGATTTGACCGTGAGCATCTCCTGTAGCAAAGCGGAGGCACCGTAGGCTTCGAGCGCCCACACCTCCATCTCTCCTAACCGCTGCCCGCCAAATTGTGCTTTCCCGCCAAGTGGTTGCTGCGTAATCAAGGCGTACGGCCCGGTAGAGCGAGCATGGATCTTTTCATCGGCGATATGCTCCAGCTTGAGGACGTACATCACGCCAACGGTAATCGGTCGGTCGATCGGCCGACCGGTGCGGCCATCGCGCACGACAATCTTGCCATCGTAGTTGTCCCCCTCACCCAGCCCCGCCTTCTCGCGCACGTCGTGCAGCTCGTCCAAGACCTCATCCTCCTGCGCACCATCGAAGACGGGCGTTGCTACATACTCGCCCTTCAGCTGCGCAAGCCACCCGAGGTTCGCCTCCAGAACCTGCCCCAGGTTCATGCGCGACGGCACTCCCATTGGGTTAAGAACAACATCCAGTGGTGTTCCATCGGGGAGGAACGGCATGTCCTCCACAGGTCGGATAGTGGAGATGACTCCCTTGTTCCCGTGGCGGCCGGCGAGTTTGTCTCCCACGGAGGTCTTCTTCCGCTGGGCAACAAAGACCTTCACCAGCTCGTTCACGCCAGCATCAAGTTCATCGCCTTGACCGCGGGAAAACCGCTTGACGCGAATCACCTTCGCCGTACCGGAAACAGGGACCATACGCAACGACGTATTCTTCACGTTCCGCGCACGTTCGCCGAATATCGAACGAAATATCTTCTCCTCCGGCGTAGGCTCAGATTCACCCTTGGGCGTGATCTTGCCAACAAGGATATCGCCAGTGCGCACAACCGTTCCTACGCGGACAACCCCGTTTTCGTCGAGGTTCTTTAGATCCTCTTTAGAGATGTTCGGGATATCTGCGGTGATCTCTTCCGGCCCGAGTTTCGTTTCCTCAGCCTTCACCTCAAACTCCTCGATGTGCAGCGAGTCGAGTAGGTCCTCACGCACGATGCGCTCGCTGATGACGATCGCGTCCTCGTAGTTGTACCCCTCAAACGGCAGTATCCCCACGAGAAGGTTCCTACCCAACGCGAGTTCACCGTGATCGCTCGACGGTCCGTCAGCGAGGAGGTCACCCGTCTTAACCTTATCTCCTTCACTGACCACAGGCTTGTGGTAGAGGACAGTATCTTGATTCGAGCGCTCGAAGTTCATCAGTTCATACTCGTGCTTCTTACGCCCCTTCTGGACGACGATATGACGCCCGTCAACTTCCTTCACCGTACCATCCTCATCGGCCAGGAGGAGCATTCCTGAGTTCATCGCCGCCTGTCGTTCAAGACCGGTTCCCACGTAAGGAGCCTCTGGCCGCAGAAGGGGAACCGACTGGCGCTGCATATTCGCCCCCATCAGAGCGCGGTTGGAGTCATCGTGCTCAAGGAATGGAATCACCGCCGCGGACACACCTACGAGCGCCTTCGGTGATATCCCGACAAAATCTACTTCTTTCGGGGAGGCAAGGTACATATCCTCGTGTCCAGTGCGCACCTCAACCTTCTCGCCGAGAAGACGGCCGTTCTTATCGATCGCGGTGGTTGCCGGAGCGATCTTGTATTGCTCCTCCTCATCAGCCATCAGGTAAATAATCTTATTGGTGGCCTTCCCTTTCACCACCTTGCGATAGGGAGCAACGAGGAAGCCATGCTCATTTACCTTAGCGTAGCAGGCAAGGGAAGTAATCAGGCCGATGTTTTGCCCTTCTGGTGTCTCGATCGGGCAGATGCGGGAGTAGTGAGAGGCGTGTACATCGCGTACTTCGATCTTTGCACGTCGCTTGGTAAGCCCACCGCCCAGGGCACTCATGCGACGCTTGTGGGTAATCTCAGTAAGTGGATTTGTCTGCTCAAGAAACTGCGAAAAGCGGCCCGTGTAGAAAAGCTGATTGATCGCGCCCTGCACCGTGCGTGTGGAGATGATCCGCCGGATCGTGTCCTTTTCGTCGAGTGCATACTTGGAGAGCTTATCTCGCGCGATACGCGCCATCCGGACAAGGCCCGTGCGCAACGCATTCTCCGCCAGCTCGCCAGGAAGCTTCACCCGCTTGTTCGCCAGGTGATCCTTCTCGTCGATCAGCACCGAATTTCCCGGAACCTGAAGGAGGTATCTGATCGTCCGCACGATATCCGCCACGTAAAGCGCCTTCTGCCGGAGCTCGATCCCTAGCTTGCGGTTCACCTTAAACCGCCCAACAGTAGAGAGATGATATGTCGCTGGATGGAAATACAGGTTCTCCAGATACTCTCCCATCTGAGCAAATGAGGCCCTATCGGACGGCCGCAGGCGATGATACACGGCACGCAGCGCGTCTTCCTGAGTTTCTATCTGGTCGTCCTCAAGTGTCTTCTGGATATAGGGGTTGACGAACCTAATCACGTCCAGACCGGCGGCAGCCAGTCGCTCAACATGCTCTTCCTGCATCTGCTCACCGCCAGAAAGGAGAAGCTCCTCTCCCACCTGAACCGGCACAGCAGCGCGCCTTCCAACGTGAGGGATGAGGTTCTCGGCAGTGACAGGTGAGACCTCGAAGCTATAGTAGGCACGAATGCGCTTCTCGTCAAGCCCAAGCGCTTTCAGAAGCACAGTTGCCAGAACCTTGCCTTTGCGATCGATGTTAGCTTGCAGGTTCCCGCGTTTGGTATCGAGGATGATCTCCAGCCACGCGCCCAGCTCGGGAAGGATGTGTCCCTTGTACTTGTCCTTGTCTTCTTTGGTGAAGTAGACCCCGGGAGAGCGAGTAAGCTCGTTCACCAGCGCGTTCTCGGACCCATTGATGATCAGCGTTCCCCTGTTTGTCATCATTGGGAAATCCCCGATGTACAGCTCAGTCTCCTGAATAACGGTCCCTTCTTGCGAGAGTCGTGCGGTCACGCGCAACGGTTTCGAGTACGTGAGGTCCTTATCCTTGCATTCCGCCTCCGTATTTCTCGGTTTCCCCACGTAAGGATCGATGAGTTCCAGGAGGAGACCGTCTTTCCCGTGGCCTTGAATGGGAGAGATATCGGCAAAGGCACTCGCAATTCCTTGGTCAATGAACCTGCCGAATGAGTCCTTTATGTCTCGCAGCAGATCAGGTGGCGGGAGGATTTCATCTATTCGTCCGTAGGATCTTCGCTCTCGATACTTCATTATTATCCTCCAAAAAGAACGTTCTGCCCTAAAGCGAGAGCCTTAAGGCAGACCGTAACAGGAAACAATAGTGCAACCTCAAATCTACGACTGAAGTTCGATGTCGGCTCCCGCATCCTCAAGTTTCTCTTTGAGGCTCGCTGCTTCGTCCGCACCAACGTTCTCTTTAATCGTGGCGGGGAGGTTGTCGACGAGCTCTTTGCACTCCTTGAGTCCCTTACCGGTGATCTCCTTAATGACCTTGATGACCTGAATCTTCTTCTGGCCAGGACTCGTGAGGACAACCTTGTACGACTCAACAGCGTCCTCTCCGCCCTCACCTGCACCCGGGGCCACAGCCACAGCAGCCGGGGCGGCCATAGCAGCGGAAACGTTGAATCGTTCCTCAATCATCTCTACCAGATCAGCCAGGTCCTTCACAGCCATATTCTCAATCTCTTGAAGGATCTCTTCTTTACCCATTATTACTCCTCCTTACCCTGTTGTTCACGTTGTTTCTTGACTTCGCCCAGCAGTATCGCCAGCTCTCTGATCTTTCCACTCAGCATCACCGCCAAGGCGCGCATCGGGCTCTGCAAGAGCATCGCCAGCCTCGCCAGCAGTTCTTCCCGAGAGAGAAGCGTAGCATATCGCTTGACCTCATCTTCCTGTACGAGCGCACCCTCGAACAGCCCGCCCTTCAGTTGGTACTTTGGGATGTATTCCTTGCGGCATTCTTCGGACAACTTGAATGTCAACACGGGATCATCGTAACCGATCGCGACTCCGATCGGCCCCGCAAACAGGTCTGCAAATCCTTCGGCAAGACCAGCATCGTTGGCTGCAATCCGCGCCAACGTATCCTTCACTATGCGGTACTCTAGCCCCTCTTTGGTGAATCTCTCACGAAGTGCCACCATTTGACTGGCCGTGAGCCCGCGGTAGTCTGCGAGGACCAACGATGCCGCTTTCTGGAACACCTCTTTGAGGCGAGCGACTTCCTCTATCTTTACTTGCGTCGGCATCTCTTGCTCCTAGTCCACTTGTTCTGCTATCTCTGTCACTTCGCCGAGATCGAGGACAATCCCCGGCCCCATGGTTGAAGCGATGGTCATCTTCTTGATAAATCGCCCCTTGACGCCCTCTTCCGGCTGATGCTCAACTATGCTGTGAATCATACTGGTCAGGTTCTCCTTTAGTGCACTAGCATCGAAGGAGGCCTTCCCAAAGATCGTGTGGATGGTTCCATGGCGGTCACTGCGAAATTCCACCAATCCTTTCTTCAGATCAGCGATTACACCCGCGATGTTCTTTGTCACAGTACCGGATTTCGGACTAGGCATCAATCCGCGCGGACCGAGAATCTTGCCCAGTTTTCCCACCACGGACATCATATCGGGAGTGGCGACGACCTTGTCGAAGTCCAGCCAACCGTCTCTGATCTTTGCTGCCAGGTCATCTCCGCCGACATAATCAGCACCCGCTGCATCCGCTTCGGACGCGTTCGCCCCTTTTGCGAACGCCAGGATACGGATCGTCTTGCCCGTTCCGTGCGGCAGGGCACAGGTACCACGTACAACAACCTGACTTGCCTTGATCCCCAGGTTAAGCGCGGTATCTGCCGTCTCATCAAATGAGGATGTAGCCAACGCTTTCAGCTTCTCGATCGCTTCATCCAGGCTATACGTTCGTTGCGGCTCAAGGAGTGCCACTGCACTCTGATAGCGCTTACCATGTTTCACGACTCGACCACCTCAACTCCCATATTCCGCGCCGTACCCTTAATGATTTCGATTGCAGATTCCATCTTATAGGTATTCAAATCGGGAAGTTTCCGTTCAGCGATTCGTTTTACCTGCTCTGTCGTAATCTTGGCGACCTTGGTGCGGTTCGGCTCAGGAGACCCAGATTCTATCCCTGCAGCCATCTTAATCAACTCCGCGGCAGGAGGTTGCTTGAGGATGAAGGAGAAGCTTCGGTCCATGTACACCGAGATGACCACAGGAATGATCACTCCTGGAGTCTCACCCTTGGTTGCATCGTTGAACTTCTTACAGAAGTCCATGATGTTCAGCTTGTGTTCACCCAATGCCGGGCCAACCGGCGGGGCCGGCGTCGCCTGTCCAGCCGGAATCTGCAAGTTTATCCTAGCAATTGCATTCTTCTTCGCCATCTTACCTCCTACCTTCCAAACTACAGTTTCTCAATTCCATCGAAACCAAGACGGACCGGTGTCTCGCGCCCGAAGATCTTAACCATCACCGTTACCTCTTCGGAGTCTTTGTCGATCTCCTTCACTTCACCGGTAAAGTCGGCAAATGGTCCTTCTACAATCTCCACCACTTCGCCAACCGAGAAATCAATCTCGATCTTTGGCTCGCTTGAACCGGCAGCAACACTACTTGGGATCTCCAGCAGACCGGCCTTGCGTCTGATTAACTTCATCTCCGGGCCCTCGATAGGCACGGGCTTGAAACGCGACCCCACGTAGCGAACCGCACCCCGTAGGCCATCGATCAGCGCCATCATCTCTTCTACTTCCAATCCCATCCGCCCAAAGACGTATCCGGGGAAAAGGCGGCGCTTCTCGATCCGCTGAATAGTGACCACGCGCTTGTCCTTATACTCCTTTACCTTAAGCAGACCGGATGCACGGCTGACGATGGTATCTTCTGACTCAATGAGGTCGCCCGCGTTCAGGCTCATCCCCTTGCGCACTTTGCCCAGGTACTTCTCCGGGATCAACTTCGCCTTTGTCTTCCCGCCCGCATGTTCGAACGTGATCCTGCGCACCTTCTCACGCAAGACGATCTTTCCCTTATTGGCAACCACGTATCGCTCATCGCTATCTACCGTAAGCGGGACACCGTTTCTTATCTTCTCGCCAACACGGATATCACGCCTTATATGACTATCGCTCGGAATAAGGTACTCTTCCTCATTCCGGTTGGTCATCTCAACGATAACCCGCTGCAGTGGCTCAACCTCCACCACACGTGCATCCGCCTCCAGGTGGCGGATCGGCTTGCGAGCGATCGTATCGCCACGAGCAATCCGCTCGTTTGGCTTGGCCACCAAATCATATTCGTATGGAATGCGATACTCCGTCCCCGCTCCATGCCGACTACGAGAGGTAATGACCTCTTCCACGGGGACAAGGAAGAATGTCTCCTCGCCCTCTACATGGAAAAGCTCCACGTAGTGCTCTAGGCTGCGCTTTATGACCCGTTCATTGAGGTCTTCCTTGACCTTCAATTCCGAGCCAGCATAGGTCTGAATCGCATACCACTTCTTCATCTGCATATTAGATCTGGATGAAGACCCTTAGGAGCCCCTGCACAACGGTGTCTACTCCCCAAATATAGATCGTTAATATAGTGACAACGATCAGGATTAATCCTGTCAGGGAGATGACCTCAGCACGCGAGGGCCAAGTAACACGAGCAAGCTCTCCGCGGACTCCTTTAAAGAAGTTCGTGATCTTCTCAAACATCCAAGTCTCCTTTTCCTCGATAACTTGTGGCAGGCCCGGGAGGAATCGAACCCCCAGCCTTCCGATTTGGAGTCGGACGCTCTGCCAATTGCGCTACGGGCCTATATGAGGTCCAGCGAACTAGACCTCTTTGTGAATGGTGTGTACATGGCACCATTTACAGTACTTGTTTAGGCTCAACTTTGCGCGGACATTCCGCTTGTTGCGCAGCGTGTGATAATTCCGATGTCCACAGTCACTGCACGCAAGTGTGACATGAATCACCGTTTCGCCTTTCTTAGCCATTACTTATCCTTCCTACTCGATGATCTTTGTCACGACGCCAGCGCCAACTGTTCGCCCACCTTCACGGATAGCGAAGCGAAGCCCCTCTTCCATGGCGACGTGATTGATCAGCGAACCGATTATCTTCACGTTGTCACCAGGCATGACCATCTCGACTCCCTCAGGAAGCTCAACGATTCCCGTAACGTCGGTCGTGCGAAAGAAGAACTGCGGCTTATAGCCGGTAAAGAACGGTGTATGCCGCCCACCTTCATCCTTCGTCAGGATGTAGACCTCACCCTCGAACTTGGTATGCGGTGTTATCGTCTTTGGTGCCGCGATCACTTGCCCGCGCTCAATATCGTCCTTCTCGATACCGCGCAGCAGGATTCCCACGTTATCTCCAGCAATTGCATAGTCCAACGTCTTGTTGAACATCTCCAGGCTAGTGGCGACCGTCTTCTGGATCTTCTCGTGTAGCCCAACGATCTCTACGTCCATTCCCGGAGTGATCTTTCCACGCGAGACACGACCGGTGGCAACCGTACCGCGTCCTTTGATGGAGAAGATGTCCTCGATCGGCATCAAGAACGGCTTGTCCTCCTCGCGATCCGGAAGAGGAATGTAGGAGTCGGCCGCTTCCATCAGCTCGATGATCGACTTGCACTCTTCCGACTGCCAGTCGTCACTATTCATCGCCGCCAACGCCGATCCACGGATGATGGGTATCTCGTCACCAGGGAACTCGTATTCCGAAAGGAGGTCGCGGATCTCCATCTCAACCAGATCGATCAGCTCAGGGTCGTCGACCTGATCAACCTTATTCAAGTACACTACCATCGCTGGCACATTTACCTGCTTGGCAAGGAGCACATGCTCGCGCGTCTGCGGCATCGGCCCGTCCGACGCAGCAACAACAAGGATTGCACCGTCCATCTGCGCGGCACCGGTGATCATGTTCTTGATGTAGTCAGCGTGTCCCGGACAGTCGATATGCGCGTAATGCCGATTGGGCGTTTCGTACTCCACGTGCCGTACGTTGATCGTAATCCCGCGTGCCTTTTCCTCAGGAGCGTTGTCGATATCCTCGAACGCCATTGCCTTGGCGTGCCCCTGCGCGGCGAGGACCTTAGTGATCGCTGAGGTCAGCGTCGTCTTACCATGATCGATATGTCCGATCGTACCAATGTTCAAGTGAGGCTTGTTCCTCACAAAATGTTCCTTTGCCATCCCAAAACCTCCTTAAGCTTATTGGCGTGACGCTCTCGAAGCGCAAATCTTCCTTCTCGCAAGAGCCCGCGATCGGAGTCGAACCGATGACCTCCCCCTTACCAAGGGGGTGCTCTACCAACTGAGCTACACGGGCGTATAGATCCGCCCCGAAACTTGTCAGAGTGTAACCGCAACCCCCAAGGATTGCCAAGTGGAGGGGAAGGGATTCGAACCCCCGTAGGCGTCGCCAACGGATTTACAGTCCGCCCCGTTTGGCCACTTCGGTACCCCTCCAGCAAAACACAGAGCCAGCGGCCAGAATTGAACTGGCAACCTATTGATTACAAATCAATTGCTCTGCCAATTGAGCTACGCTGGCGCGCTATGCTGATCAATAATGAATTGTACAATAGGGAATTTGGGGTGTCAAGCAAGACAACTCTTCGACTCGACTCGCGACTCATTCTGGTATAGACTATCGCCATCATGTCTTCATCACCACGGATGCGCAAGGACGAGTTCTACAAGAACATCACCCCCCTTGACAAAGACGGTTCCTCTCGCGAATCGGTGCAGGAAAAGGGCAGGTAGATAGTTGAAAGCATAGGTCTCATCGGGTACTTAGAAGTGTAAGACAAACCAAAGTATCTGAGAGGAGACCCATACTTGTAGAGAGTTT
>JAYEFP010000279.1:0-14174 GCA_034715975.1 Candidatus Bipolaricaulota bacterium
CTCCAATCTTCTCCTTGGCCTTCAGCCCTCCCCGCTTGACCATTCCCCTGACCTTCTCCAGCTCTTGCACCGTCGCCTCAATCAGGGACTGACGTGTGCGTACACGCCTCTCCGCCATCAACGGGTTGCGACATACCACCAACCTCTCCAATGGAAAATCAGGATGGGTGAACTCAACCAGGTCGCGCTCATCAAACAGACTGAGCTCGATCGTTCCATCTTCCACTAATTTACGGATCTGACTACCCCGTAACGCGGATGATTAGCGGTGTAGATCTGCACAGCGGGGCCAAACATAACGTTATCTCCAATGATGACCAATGCCGGATCGAGGATCACGCAGTTGAAGTTGAAATACACGTTGTTCCCAAGCGCGATGTTGGCTCCGTAGTCACAGTGGAAGGGAGGCTCGATCCAGATGCTATCACCTGCGCTTCCGAACAACTCGTGAATGATGCGTTCGCGCAGCTCGCGCTCCTCATCATGAGAGTCATTAAGCGCCTTTCACAGCTCGCTAGCGCGGCGCCGTTCGGCAACAAGCTGAGAATCCATGGCGTCATACATCTTACCGGCGAGCATCTTCTCCTTCTCACTTGCCATGTAACTCACCTCGTCATATGCACTTGAATAAGCGGGAATATCATGACTGTCTACTCGCGCCATATGGGACGAGTGAGACAGGTCGGTCCGCCTTCAGCCTTGAGCGATATCTCGTTTCCCTTGTAGGTGAACACCTCGAATCCCGCGTGCGCGAGTCTCTCCTTGGTGAGGGGACTTCCTTCAAGCATCACACAGCTCATGGGTGTCAGAGAAAGGACGTTCGACCCCATTGTCAAAAATTCCTCATCGGGAACTTCAACGAAGCGAAACCCGCGGTTCTGCAACTCCTGCCAGAATGGAACAGGCATTAGCGGTGGATAGACGACAGCAGTCCTCTCACCAACAATGCTCACAAACGACATCAAGTGCAAACACGCCGCAGGACCGTAGAAGTAGACGAGCGGGATGGGAATGATCTTTATGCCCAACGGCAAGAGCGCCTCTCGCAATTGCCGCAATCCCTCCCGATTAGTGCGAAATCCTTGGCCAACCGCAAGGGTATCATGATCGATCCACAGGAGGTCTCCTCCCTCAGCAGTTGCCTCTCCGTGCATTCGGTACAATATTGGAACTCCGATCTCCGCGAGCTTCTTCTCAATTGCTTCTTCTTCCCCGCGTCGCAGCGCCTTTCCCATCCGTAGTATGATTGCCCCACGATCGGTGATAATCGCCGGATCATGGACGTAGATAGCGTCAGCGCGATCCGGCTGAAGGCAGTCGTGATAGATGACCTCCGCGCCGGACAAACGCAAGATGTCAACGAATCGGTCGTGTTCCTCACGTGCGACTTCCAGGTTTGGAGAGCTGGTGTAGTGCCATTTTGCTGAATCCTCAACAGCGAACGCTTCGTCAGGCCGCTTGACAAGGACCCACCGCAACCGTCCACCCATTGCTTGCGCGCCGTAGCTGCCTGTCATCACAAGTCAACCAGAAACTCTCCGTCCTTGTAGATAAGTTCATCGTCGACACGGATCTCGCCACCATTCTTGAGGTCGCAGATCATGTCCCAGTGGATTGATGACTCGTTCACGCTCCCGCTCTCAGGGTATCCAGCGCCAAGCGCCATGTGGAAGCTACCGCCGATCTTCTCATCGAACAGCGTGTTTCCTGTAGCGCGAGTGATTCCGCTGTTCGTTCCAATGGCAAACTCACCGACATAACGTGATCCCTCATCGGTGTCGATCGTGCTCAGCAGAAACTCCTCGTTCTTGTCGGCGGTCGCGCGCACCACCTTTCCCTTTTCAAACCACAGGTGCACACTATCGACGCGTCGTCCTTGAAAGGTCGTTGGGTAGGAAAAACGCACGTGCCCTTCAACGCTATCTTCCACTGGTCCGGTGAAAACCTCACCATCGGGCATGTTGTTCTTACCGTCACAGTTGATGAACCTGCGGCCAGCAATGCTCAACTTGAGATCGACGTCGGGGCCGATGAGGTGTACCCGCTCCTTGCCAGCGAAGAGATCGACAATCTTCTGCTGCCACAGGGAGAAACGCTTCCAATAGCCAACCGGATCGTTGATATCGGGAAGGCAAGCGTTGAACACGAAATACTCGTACTCGGGAAGGCTCATTTCTGCATCCTGGGCGTAGGCGTTTGTCGGATACAACGTTCCCACCCACCTAAACTCACCCATCGATGCGCGCTGCATCACCTTGGTCATGATCTCCTTCTGTGCGCGACTCCTTACTACCATCTTCTCGGGTGGAACGTTGGATAACCCCTTCGTATTCATCGCACTCATCAATGAGATGTTGGCATCGTATGTTTCCATAACGAGTTTCATCGGCTCGGGGATGTGTGAGAGCTGTTCATCGGAGCCGTACGAATAGAGGATCTCATCCGCGCCGGAAAGTGGGACGATGGTGAGCGGGAAGCCTCCCGCCTGGATCACCTTGATAAGGATCGCCTTCAATAGGGGCTCGGCGATCGCTCCTCCTTGAATGAGAACCTTGTCCTTTGGCCTAATCGCCACGGAGTAATTGACGAGAACATCCGCGAGCTTGTCAATCCGAATATCTGCCATTCGTTCTTCCTCCTTTTCTTTCCCCAATTGGCAATAAGTACGATATACACTAGGCTACTTGCCCACAAAGGACGCTGCAATTTTCTTCCGCTCTTACAGATACACCATCATTCTCACGTGCCGTTGGCTGTCGCCTGTGAGTAGCGGTAATAGAGGCAAGATCGATCGCGACCATCACCATGTTAAGTACGTACAGACCAGTCACCCAATCAAAATTGGAAGTAAACTTGTGTCCTATTCCGCAGGCATAGCCAATCATGATCAGGATCATGAATACGGGGCTCTTCCCGGCCACCCTATGCATGCGCAACGCCTTGGCGATATAAACTGGCCAACTGAGATCAAAACAGACGAGCATTACCGCTTCAAGCAGGCTCATTATGTGCGTGGCTGGTCCATCGTCTTAGTCGTCCATAGCCGCACAAGATGGGTGCAGGTTTCGACCGCCTTCTCCATATCCTGTAGGCTGACCCATTCGAGCGGGCCGTGGAAGTTGTGCATCCCGCAGAAGAGGTTCGGTGTCATGAGCCCCATCTCGGTCAGACGCGCCCCGTCCGTGCCTCCACGGATCGGGGTAATCACTGGCTCGATTCCCGCACGCTTGATCGCCTCAATCGCCAGTTCTACCGGCCGCATATCGTTCTCCAGCCAGTAGCGCATGTTGCGGTATTGAGGGCTAATAGTGCACTCGATCTTTGCCCGCGGTTCGGCAAGGGCCAACCTCTCTACCGCCGAACGGATCAGATCTCCATGGGCTTTCAGTCCGTCAAACTCGAAGTCACGAAGGATGAAGAAGAGTTCAACATGGGCTGCCGTTCCAGTTATCCGGTAGGGGTGGATGAATCCCTCGCGTCCATCCGTCGTCTCTGGAGAGCAAGTCTGTTGCGGAAGTGCCTCGATAAACTTGGAGGCAAGCTTGAGGGCGTTCACCATCTTTCCCTTTGCTGTTCCTGGATGAATGGAGACTCCAGTGATCTTGACCACCGCCTTGTCGGCGGAGAAGCTCTCGTAGACCACCTCGCCGAGCGCCCCTCCGTCAATTGTGTAGGCTACATCAGCGCTAAGGTCATTGAGTGTGAGGTTGTCGACCCCACGGCCAACCTCCTCATCAGGGGTGAAGCAAATGCGGAGTGGGCCGTGTGAGATCTCCGGGTGTGAGAGAAGGTGGCAAGCGAAGGTCATGATAACGGCAACACCCGCCTTGTCATCCGCCCCAAGGAGGGTCGTTCCGCTCGCGGTCACAATATCCTCGCCACTCTTCTCTGAAAGGCCTGGCGCGGTATCGTCGTTTAGGATCTCTCCTGGATCATCGGGAAGGACGATCTCTTCACCGTTGTAGTTGCGATGGACGATCGGCTTAACTCCCGTACCGCTAAATGCGGGCGAGGTGTCTACATGAGCGATAAACGCGATCGTCGGGGCGTCTGCGTGAGCGTTTCGTGCCGGTATCGTTGCTAATAAACAGCCGTAGTCGGTGATGTGTACATCACCGACCCCAAGCACAGTGAGTTCATCAGCAAGGAGCCACTGCAGATCGAGCTGCTTTGCCGTACTGGGGGCACTCTTCGCTTCCTCGTCGCTCTGCGTATCGACCACCACGTAGCGCAGAAATCGCTCCTCAAGATCATGTCTATCGATCACATCATCTTCTCCTCAGTAGGCACGCGCAAAGTAAGCCAGGCCGACGGCTGGCTTCCCGCAGACGGGACAGGTGACTCCATTAGTATCAACGTTTTCGTTCTCTTCCAGAGGGAAACAACGCGGTGAGGCCTTTGTCTCCTCCTTGATCTTCGCCTCACACTCCGCAGTTCCGCAGTGGGGGATCAACGCCCAACCATCGTTCACAATCTCCTTCAACTCATCGTAGGTGTTTGCCCGATACAGGTGGGCATCGCGAAACTCTGTCGCCTGCTCAAGTATGTGCTCCTGAATCTCTACGAGTAGATCGCTGATCGTATCTGCGATGCCAGCCTGAGATACCGAGCTCTTCCCGTCCTTTCCCGGGATGTCGCGGCGCGCAAGCATCACTGTACCAGACTGGATATCGCGCGGTCCGATCTCCATTCTCAAGGGCACGCCACGCATCTCCCAGTCATTAAACTTGAAACCCGGGGTGAGCCCCTCGCGTTCGTCCACATGTACGCGTACGCCGGCATCGATAAGTTCGCGCCGTACCGCGTCGATCGCCTCCATGACTACACCCTTCTGATCATCGGTTCGCCAGATAGGAACGATCACGACTTGGATCGGGGCAAGACGTGGCGGCAGACGCAGACCCTTGTCGTCGCCGTGGGCCATGATAATTCCTCCAACCATTCGCGTACTCACGCCCCACGAGGTAGTGTAGCAGTACTGGAGCTTGTTCTCCTCGTCAAGGAACTTGATGTCGAACGCCTTAGCAAAGTTTTGCCCGAGGAAGTGCGACGTTCCCGACTGCAGCGCCCATGTGTTGCCCATCATCGCCTCTATGGTGTAGGAAGCCTCCGCCCCGGCGAATTTCTCCTGCCCACTCTTCTTGCCCTTGATTACAGGTATCGCCGCATCATTGATCGCGAAGTCAGCGTAGATGTCCAGCATACGCATAGTCTCTTCCACCGCCTCTTCCTCCGTAGCGTGCGCGGTGTGCCCTTCCTGCCATAGGAACTCCGTCGTGCGCAGAAACAGACGCGGGCGCATCTCCCAACGGACGACGTTCGCCCACTGATTGATGAGGACCGGAAGATCACGATAAGAGTGGATCCACTGGGCGTAGGCATACCCAATTACCGTCTCCGACGTCGGCCGGACAACGAGCGGCTCGTCGAGTTTCTTGCCACCACCATAGGTAACAACAGCGAGCTCCGGGGCAAATCCCTCGACGTGCTCCGCCTCTTTCTCGATGAAACTCATAGGGATGAACAGCGGGAAGTACGCATTCTTGTGGCCAGTCGCCTTGAACCTGCTGTCGAGGCCAGACTGGATCCCTTCCCACAGCTCATAGCCGTACGGCTTGATGATCATACAGCCACGGACAGGCGCAGATTCCGCCAGGTCGGCCATCTTGACAACATCGTTATACCAGCGAGAGTAGTCCTCACTGCGTGGGGTTACACCTTGCTCTGCCATAGAATCCTCTCCTCGTTCTTAAACAACTGTACAATTAGGATGAGTAGTAAGCTCGATTTCGGCACATCCTTGAGATCTGCTCGCCATGGAGATAACGCCGTAAGTGTAACCGCTTCGTTGATAAACTGAAAAGGCCCTTCGCTATCCGAAATAGATAACCAACTGCAAATCGAAAAGACCAGTCTCTCGCCCGTTCGTTACACTCAGCTCAAGGCCTGCCTGTGCTTGTCCCTGTCCACGTCGCGGATGCGACAGGCAGGGCAGTGATCGCCAAGAATTCCATTCTGTTCCTGTTCTTTCCTCTTCCGTACTGCTTTCCTCTGCCCTGTCTACGCGTCGTACGTAGACAGGCCTCTGCGAGAGTATGCTTCTGCCCCCGCTCATCACGAGTCCCCCATCACCAATCACCGCTTCACGCCTTGCGAGAGACCGCCAACCACAAAGAACGGGACCCCTCTCTTTGGGCCCCGTCCAGTGTAAGCTTTTCTGTACTAGGATCGGAGGTAACAATCCTTTTTCTTGCTCTCGTATAATGACATAGTAGCCGGTGGTTGCGTGCTAGCTGTGAGAGGTGTGTGTGGAATATGTGAATCAAATTCCAACCGCGTAAAGAACTCCACCGACGGCAAGCCCGAACACGAGATTGAACGCCTTGACGCGCAACGAATCCTTCACCGAGACCGAGAAGAGAGGAAGCATCCCATGGCCATCCTGCACGAACGAACTGACGAAGAGTACGGAGAAGGGAATTATACCGGAGGCATACATCATCACGAAGATCATATGCGGACCCGACTCAGGGATGATTCCTAGCAGCCCAGCAGAGAGGAAAATCAGCCAAATGTGCCCCTGGATGAATGCCTGCACCGTCTCTTGACTGGGAAGGAAAGAGAGGAGGAGCAGCGCACCAAACGTCCAAAGGAATACGCGTACTGTGTGGCGACGCAATACGTGATTGATTATATGTTCCTTCAAGTAGTGCTCCGATTCGGATATGCCAAGGAGAGCGCCCAGTCCGAGAAGAACAACAAGTGTAATACGCATCCAGCTCCAGGTATGCGGTCCGATGACTCCGGTTATCGCAAGTATCAGTAGGCCAGTCATCAGCAGCAACAAGGAGACACGCAGAGCAGAGGGATGACGCAGGTGTTCTCCTAGGATTCTCCATTCGTGGGTCTCGATTTCGTCTGTGTGCACCTGTTGAAGGCTGCATTCCTCACAAGTGGTCATATGCAAGCGCTTGGCAACCCAGTCGGAGATAGGACCGAAGACGATCCCGCCTATGAACAATCCACCAAACAGTAGGAGTGCCTTCCCCGGGAAGAGGGAGAGCATCACGTAGGCCTCATCCCCGGATGTCGCGATCATCCCTCCCACGAGCGCGCCAAATCCAATTAGGCCATGCACGTACATGGAGACGTTCATGAATGCACCTAGACAACCTGGCGTTGAACCAAGAAAAGACGACAACAGGTATTCACGCCACTTACGGCCGCGTAAGGCAGTAGTCATCCCACCGCGCGAGCGCACGTTCAACCAGTCGACAAGGACCATCATCGAGAATACGAAGATCGTGATCGTCACTGCCTCACGCAAAACCGCAAATACGTTCATCTAAGCCTTCGTCCTCTGAGTACCGAACTCCTGCAACGCCTTGTACAGCTCCGCCGTGTATGTGAGTGCAGGACCGCCGCCCATCATCACGGCTACAGCCGCCACCTCCCAGATTTGATCCTCGGTCGCACCCGCGGCGAGGCAGCTTTGCGTATGCATTCCGATACAGTACTTACATCGGGCAGTGAGAGCCATGCCCAGAGCGACCAGCTCCTTCGTCTTCAGATCGAGCGCATCCGGCTTAAGGACAGCTTCCATGAACTTCGTGAAGTGTCCCATTTCATCGGGAACTTTCTCTCCGATCGTAGTCAGGGCACGCTTGACATCCTGCACCGCTTCTTTCATTTCTCCCATCTGTAGGACCTCCGTTGATCGTGTTTCAACCGATTATACCGGCTATTCCTCGACCGATTAAGGCCACAATCATGGCGATTCCTGTGGTCGTTGTCAGGACAAGCGCTGTTTTCCTACTCCCGAGCTCTCTGATGAGAACGGCAATGGTAGCCACACATGGAATATAGAACAGGACAAATAGGGTAAACGTCATCATCTGCCCGGCCGAGAGAACTGAGGCTACCTGCGTCGTTCCCAACGCCTGAAAGAGCATGATCAACGTTAGCTCCTTGCGGAATATCCCAAAGATGAGCGTTACGCCCAAACTCAGCGGAAGGCCAAGGGCCCAAGTGATGGGAAACACCAGCAGGTTCAGATAGTGACTGATATGCACGTACTCGAATATGCTCAAGAGAACGCTCCCCCCGATCAGGAGTGGCCAAGCAAGTACGATAAATTCGCGCGCGCGCAGCCATACCTTAGACCAGACGACGCGCACCGACGGAACCTTGTAAGATGGTATCTCCAGGATCAGTCCGGGGGTCACCTGCGGGAAGATCTTGGTCATTACCTTACCAGCAATAGCGATGACGAGGATGTTGATGATATACAACAGGAATGCAAGGGTCGGTCCGAGGAAGTAGCCGATCAGGCCGAATATCACTGTAGTGCGAGCAACGCAAGGGACCATCACCGCCAGTGTCGCCGTGATGAAGCGATCGCGCGGTGAATCGAGTATTCTCGTTGCCATCACGGCAGGGACACTGCACCCATACCCAGTGATGAAAGGGATGACCGACTTTCCGTGCAGCCCGATCTTGTGCATGAACACGTCCATCAGGTAGCCCGCGCGCGGAAGGTACCCCACGTCTTCCAACACCGCAAGACCAGTAAGAAACGGAATAAGGTAGGGAAGAACGATTCCGACCGCCCCGGCCACACCCTGAATTGTCCCTCGCAACATGAAGAACCAAATCGTGCTAGGATTTACAACCGTTGCCAGAGCGTCCACGGAGCTATCAAACAGGTCCATGATCGGTGCCTCAACCAGCGCACCAAGACGAAAGACAACGAGGAAAAACCCGTACATGATTGCGGCAAAGAAGATATAGCCGAAGAAGGGATGCATGAGGAGTGCGTCGACCCGATCGCGCAGACCGATCGTCGGTGATCCAATCGTCGTTACATCCTCAAACAGCTCCATCGACAAGTGATGACGTTCTGCTGCGAGGACCTCTTCTCCACTGCGACCGCGTGACTGTGCAAGTTGTACACGTAGATTGTCTACGAGATCGAACTCGTCAACCCCGCCCTCACGCGCAAGATCGATGAAAAACTGATCTCCCTCCAGCAGCTTGATCGCCATCAATCGCGGTGAGAATCCCTCCTTTCCGAAACTTGAGGCTACACTCGCGGAGAGCTTCTCAACTACCTTCTCCACATCGCTGCTGTACTTGGGAGCGGGAACATCCGGGTGGTCCTTCGCTACCGTCATCACACTCGCCGCAGCCTGCTTCACGCCGACTCCGCGAACAGCAATCGCGCTTACTACTGGAACACCGAGTTGCTCGGAGAGCGCATCAACGTCGATCGTCAATCCCTTTCTCCTCGCCTCGTCCTCCATGTTTAAACAGACGACAAGAGGAATTCCCATCTCCAGGACCTGCATCGTAAGCTCAAGGCCACGACTGAGAAGGGAAGCATCAATCACGTTCAACACTGCGTCGAATTCGCCCTGAACAAGGAAGTTGCGCGTTTGTGCTTCCGCTTCATCGACCGAGGTCAGCGAATACGTCCCGGGAAGATCGACCACCTCAGCCCGTTTGCCCCCGATCATGGCGCTGCTCTTCATATATTCGACTGTCGTCCCTGGAAGATTCGAGGTGTTTGCTTTGTAACCAACAAGGTGATTGAAGATCGTGCTCTTGCCAGAGTTTGGCTGACCAACAAGGGCAATACGAATCATGAACGACCCTGCTTTCTCAATACGGCGTGGCAGGACGATCCATCTGTCCACATGGTAACAAGCTCTGCGTTTGGTGTCGCTCTGAGCATCTTCGAGGCGGTGTTTAGACAACGAGGGGTGGAGGAGAGAATCTGAAGAAGATCCTTCTCCTCTAGCTCTTCGAGAGCGAGGGAAACCCGTTCCGGGTGCTGGATCAGGGGGACATCACACAGATCAATCGTCCGGGTGATTCGTCCTAGAAGCTGTGACCTTTTGGTTGCCTCCTGGCCATGAGATCCCTTGGTCTTGGCGGCTCGCTTCTTCCTACACGCCGGGCAGTACCCAAGAAGCTCCAACTTGACCCCGACAATCTCAAAACCACGTTCCTCTCCAAGTTTACGAACTGCGTCCACCGGGGGGATCTCTACAACCTTGCCACAGCCAAGGCAGATCAGGTGATAATGTTCGGACAATCGCACTTCATAATGGTAGTGATCCTCCCCCAGTTCACTCGCCTCTACAAGCCCTAGTTCTTCGAGGATGCGCACCGTTCGATAAACAGTGGATAAGCTAATCTTTGTATTCTCCCTCTTGGCGAGTTGATAGATCTCGCTTGCGTCGAGGTGGGCGTTCTCACTGATAATGCGAAGAAGCAGTTTGCGCTCGGGGGTGATCCTCTTCCCCGCCGCCCGTAGGAACTTCATGGTTTCCGGAATGTTCATTGACCTCACCCTGTTGCAGATGGTTCATACTTGCAAGAAGAAATCTAACAGCCTTTTCCCCCTTTTGTCAAGCATGGAAGAGTGAAAAAGGTGTTAAAACGACCGCCAGTGACATCAGGCATCAGGAACAGAACGGGGAATCAAGAGACTTCACACCTTCTCTTCTTCGTGCTACCGTGTGGGTGCCCTTACGCGTCAGTATCCAGCGCTTCCCTTTGTTTATGGAGGCGCACTCGCCGCTGAATGAGCAGTGAGTACATTTACTCGTGGCAGAGGTGTCATCGACGGACTCGATGTAGCCCATCCGCGATAGGTCCAGGAACATCTGTTTCAATAGCTCGTTGCTTATGTTCAGCTGCCGTGATAGCTCGGTACGCGAGAGGTTATCCCCATCAGCTATCTGCGACAGCAGGTGCATCAACATCGTCAAAAGCCGAGCAGTCGCCCACCTTGATAAATAAGGGTCGAGACCACCCACCCTAAACCGGTCAGATATGCGGCACTAAACACGGTCCATTTAATCCCGTACTCCTGCCGCTGAGCGGCAACAGCGACCATACATGGGATATAGAGCAGGACAAAGACGGTGAACGCCAACGCTGACAGAGGTGTAAACGCCCGCTGTAAGGCAGTGGTCAACGCGGTGTCGTCTTCCTCCTCTTCTGCCCCCATCAGGTTCACTCCCGGGATGATGCTCACCGTCATCTTGACTGTGTCCACAGTGGCATCCCAGAAACCAGTTGCAATCCCACCTAAATCCTGCAGGAAAGTCGTTAGTTCCTCTGTTTCCTCCTCCGCTGCACCGCCAACATAGATCTGTTTCATCGTGCCGACCACCACTTCCTTAGCTACAAATCCGGTCACGAGCGCACCCGTTGCTTCCCAGTCTCCGAATCCGGCTGGGGCCAATACTGGAGCGATCGCCGCGCTGGCCTTACCGAACAGGCTGTCGCGTGGGTTCTCTACCCCCCAGGGAATACTCATTAAGAACCACAGGACAATAGAAACAGCCATGATGATCGTTCCCGCCTTACGCACAAAGACGGAGCTACGCTCCCACATGTGGATCAGGACACCCTTCAAAGTAGGGAGGCGATACGGGGGGAGCTCCATGACAAAGGAAGATGGGGGCTTCCCTCTAAACAGGGTACGCTTGAAGACCATGCCGCTAACGATGGCCATGACAATGCCAAATAGGTACAGGCCAAAGATGAACCACCCCGCGTGGGTGGGAAAGAAAGCTGCTGCAAATATGGTGTAGACCGGCAGCCGCGCCCCGCAACTCATCAACGGGACAAGGAGGCCGGTTAGTATGCGATCATCCTCGTTCTCCAGTGTCCGCGTAGCGTAGATGGCGGGGACACTGCACCCGAAGCCGATGAGCATCGGCATGAAACTCTTGCCGTGAAGCCCCAGCGAGTGCATCAGACGGTCCATAACGAAAGCGGCGCGGGCCATGTACCCCGAATCCTCCAACACCGCAAGGAAAAAGTAGAGGAATAGCAGCACCGGCACGAAGACGAGCACTCCACCCACGCCAGCGATGATCCCATCCACCACCAGCGATTCGAACCAGGTCCCTCCCAAGTTGACAAGGTTGAGAATAGCCACTATCCAGTGGGTGATAGGGCCGCCAATGACGCTGTCCACCCAATCGAGGTATGCGCCGGAAACCTCGGCCGTCATCTTGAAGACGAACCACATAGCGACAAGGAAGATTGGGATACCAAGGATGCGATTAGTGACGACCTTATCGATCTTAT
Organism: Candidatus Bipolaricaulota bacterium; assembly: GCA_034715975.1. GTDB lineage: Bacteria > Bipolaricaulota > Bipolaricaulia > UBA7950 > UBA9294 > M55B144. The sequence continues at coordinate 12,109 of JAYEFP010000279.1, forward strand.
CCGAGAACGTCAGTCTCTCTACGATCGGGCGACGCACAACCTCCTTGACCAAACCACTGATGAACCCGTACCGCCGGCCAACGATGATGGTGTCCACATCTTCATTGTAAATACCCTGTAGGTGGGCCACGCTCTTTCGTGCCTGAGAGATGATTTCCTCTTCACCTGCAGCTTCGACCTTAGGGATTATCCTTTTATCCTCTTCCAGGAGTTTGATCGCCAGCCACCGCGAGGAATAACGAGCGGTGAGTTCCGGCACCTTCTCGATGATCTCTTGCAGGCGGGCGATCTCCTCTTCAACCTCCCGTCCGTAGTCCACGAGGAATCTCCCCTTGGTATAGGCGAGGTCGTGTGTCATCATGATCGGTCCTCCTCAGAAAAAGCGGTTTGCCTGGCTTCCGCCACACGGACGGCCGCCTGCAGCAGCTCGTCGAGTCCCTTTCCCTTGTTGGCGGTTGTGGGGACAATTGGGGTGCCCTTGAGTCCTTGCGAGAGCATCTTCGTGTCGATACGCAGGTCCCGTGAATCGGCGATGTCGCTCATGTTCAGAACGATGACCAACGGCACGCCCAGCTCCAGGATCTGAACGGCCAGGTAAAGGTTTCGCTCCAGATTGGCGGAGTCCAGCACATCCACCACGACATCGGGTTTCTCCTCGATGATGTAATCGCGGGCGATGATCTCTTCCAGTGAGTAGGCCGATAGGCTGTATGTGCCGGGTAGATCCACAACCTGGATTTCGTGATCCTCATACCTGCAAAGACCTTCCTTCTTCTCCACCGTCTTGCCGGGCCAGTTTCCCACATGTTGATGAGCCCCAGTGAGAGCGTTAAAGACAGTGCTCTTACCGCAGTTGGGGTTTCCTGCTAGAGCGAGGGTGAACTGCTTTGCCATCCGCTACTCCTCTTTGCATATTGTTCAACGGGCATTACGATTGTGAACTCAGTGGCCTGACCTCGATCTTGTGTGCCATACCACGGCCGAGCGCCAGTCTGGCGTCGTCCTTGAACGCCACGATGAGCGGTCCTCGTGCGTTTGCCTGCACCACGCGCAGAGTGGTTCCCTGGGTCAAACCAAGGTCCGCCAATCGTTGGCGAATGCGCTGTCCACCGCGGACGCTGATAAGCTGTACAGGTTCTCCAGGCGTAACCATGGAAAGTGGCATCATCCCTCTTCCTTTGACTGTAACGCGACGGTGACGTTACGCGCTTCGCTCCTGCGCAGGCTGAGGCTGTATCCCTTGATCCGAAACTCGATTGGATCACCCATTGGCGCGACACGCACCACTTTCACCTCGGTTCCCGCTACCAGTCCCATATCCATCATGCGCCGCTTTGCAGGCCCTTCACCGCCGACCCGTAGAATCGTACCGCGCTGCCCGATCTTCAGTTCGTGCAGCGGTAGGGATCGTTCTGTTGTTTTGTTCTCCATGGATAACCTCTCTTGTTATCGCTAATAATTTGCAACTGCAAAAAGAAGTGTACCATCGTCCGCTTATGGAGTCAAGGAGAAATCTAGGAATGCGGCAATCGAGGATCAAAGGGGCAATCATCTCTTAAGACCGCTTGGGAGTCTCCACTTTCCTGCAGAAAACGGTCGAGTAGTGCTAGAGGCACACCGCAAAGTGCTCCTTGGATTCAAACCCATGGGGGCCGACGATCGCCTCCGCCTCCTTGGGAGAGAGCCGGATGGAATAAGGCAGGCCTAGTGAATCAGAAGTCTTCTTGAAATCGACTACAACAAGAACACCGTGCGGCTCCAGTATCCGATTGGCTTCCCGTAAGGCTGGCTCAGCCCCTCGGTGACGACAAGCCTATGGAGGATGTTCGCCATGAGCACAACATCCACCTCTTCGTCGTTCAGGAAGACGCCTTCGGTGATATCCCACCAATGGAGTGATGTTTCTTACGGCGTTTCTCTTAATCGCTTCCTTCACCCGAGCTATTGCCCCTCGGAGATGCCCACGGCATAAACCCTACCCTCCTCTCCGATAATCTTTGCCGCTTCAATGGAGGAATATCCCCATCCACACGCAAGATCAGCGACGACGTCACCCTCACGCAACC
>JAYEFP010000280.1:0-3907 GCA_034715975.1 Candidatus Bipolaricaulota bacterium
TTCCGCCTCAGAGAATCTGTCGAGCTCACTCTCCACCGACATTTCCTCGTAGTCATAGCGAACGAAGCCGCCGTTCCCACAGCAGAAGGAGTTATCGCGGTTACGCGGCATCTCCACAAGCCTGAGCCCAGGGATCATCTCGATCAGTTCTCGCGGTGGCTCATAGATACCCATGTGCCTGCCAAGATTACAGGGATCATGATAGGTAACGACACGAGACAGCTTCTTAAGCTGAACAGGGCGCTTTGCAAGCTCCCCAGTAATAAACTCAGTCAAGTGCATCGTCTCAAACGGGAGCTGCTCACCAAGAAGCCGCGGCATATCTTCCTTGAAGGTACGCAAGCACCCCGGGCAAGCAAAGACGACTGTCTTTATCCCAAGGCGGGAAATGGCTTCCAGATTGGTCGCCGCCGTTTCCCTTGCCTGATCCATCTTCCCTGCCGCGATATAGGGATGTCCGCAACATTGTTCATTACCAAGAATGGTAAAATCGACTCCCAACTTATCCAGAACCTGATAAGAACTGCGAGCGATACCGCGTCGCAGGTAGGCAGTGGTACAGCCAACAAAGAACAATACATCAGCCTTCTGATCGACCCTTTCTCTGTTGGGAAGCCAAGCAAGCCTTTTCTCCCCGGGTTTCTTATACGGATTGCCAAACTCGTCCACCTGAGCAAGTACATCGCCAAGGCCAGCGGGCAAGAGATCCTTCTCTGCCACGTCCTCTTTCATCGCTGCATAGATCTCAGTGAGCGGAAGATACTTGAAGCACTGCTCTTGACAAGCCTCACACTCGGTACAGGCAAAGATACGTTCTGCAACGTCTTCGTCATACTCTATCTCCTTATCGATCAGGGCACGCGCGATGGCAAGCTTTCCCCGCGCGCCGTACGATTCAAGCCCGTACGTTGCATATGGTGGACAGATCTTCTGTCCTTCCCCTTGCTCCTGATCGAAACAGAACGCACACCGAAGGCAGCTGTAAATCTGGTCTCTATACTTCTCAAGCTTCATGTTTCACTCCAGTGGGGAAGAGAAGGCCTGGGTTCAAGATATTCCCCGGATCGATCGCCGTCTTGAGCGCCTTGAACAGCTCAAAAGACGTACCGAGCTTTCCCATAATGTATGGAGAAACCCCGGCACCCAAGCCGCCCGGACTCATCCGCCCTTCCGTGAACATCAACTCAGCGATGTCGCCGCGCAGCTTCATCCCGTATTCCCAGGCGTCATTTCGGCGTTCATCATACAGGGTATCGATCCAAAGGTAGGCGCCGTTGCGGGAGAAATAAGCATCCAATCCCTTGACTCGGATCCCGTATCGGGTGAAGTCAGCGTCCCGCTCTTCCCGTAAATTACGGAAAAGTCGAACCGCCTTTTTCAGTCCCTGCGTGGAGACAAACCCGGCTACCTCAGGGCAAAAGTACGGTCGGTCACTGTAGTATGGTCCTGGTGCGGTGTTTCGCAGCCAGGAGTACATGTGTTCCTCCCAGTAGTGCCTCGTCCCCTCCGCAGAGGAAGGGCGCCCGCCGTGGGATTCGCAGATCGCCGCAGCCTCCTGAAGCCGCTCGCGGGCCGCAGTAGCACGATCGCGAACAATCAGGTGGAGGAACCCATCTCCCTCCACACCCGCCGGTTTGGGCCCGCCGAACATACCGACAATGAACGTTGCCGCCTCGCGCATCTGAATACCATCCGCTGCATCGATCGCATCCTGGTAGTCGTCGAAGGCGTAGAACGCGAAGAGCTCCGTTTCCGGGATCTGTCGAATGCGGTATGTCACTTCTGTGATGATGCCGAGAACCCCATAAGATCCCATAAACAGGCCGGCGAAATCAGGACCGTTAGCATTTCGCTCGATCGGCTCAGAATTCGGATTGGCCGCTGATCCAGTGTTGATCACACTTCCATCCGGAAGGACAACCTCAAGAGACAGGACGTGATCGGCGGTCATCCCATACTCCGTCGCTCCATGTGGAATAGCATTGACCGCGACTGTCCCGCCGATGGTGCATGAGAAGAGGCCTCCCCCACCGGGGACAGCGAGCTCTCGCCCCAGTCCATGCAAATGGTTGTCGATTCCATGCCAGATCGCCCCTGCCTGTGCAGTGACGTATCCTGCCTGCAGATCAACGCGCTCTATCTTGTTCATCCGTGTTGTCTCGATGATGATCTCGCCATCTTTGACGCCACTTCCCAGGAAGGTTGTTCCCCGTCCCCGCGTGTAGATCGGTTTCTTGACCTTGTTCGCGAGACGGACAATAGCAGCCACCTCTTCTGTCGACCCAGGACGGACTACCGCGTCTGGGATTCCTGCTTTATCTGGGCCACAATCCCGTGAATAGCAGATTCTATCTACCATATGATCGCTGACATACCGCTCACCAACGATCGCTACAAGTGCTTCCTTGATATTATTATCCATAACTTTCACCTATCTTCTTAGCCTCCCTAATAATAGCTTTCTCATCGATTGTCGTGATCGTCCGATCGCGCATCACAATACGCCCATTTATGATTACCGTTTCAACATCGCTCCCTTTGGCACAATAGACGAGCGCAGGGATGATATCGTCGCCCAAGTTGAACATGTGCGGGGCAGAGGGATCTGTGATGACAAGGTCAGCAAGCCGTCCCTCGTCAATGGTCCCCGCGTCGACTCGGCAGGCTGCAGCTCCAACTACGGTCGCACTGGCAAAGATATCACGCGCATCCAGGGCAGTTGGATCCATAGCTGCCACCTTCTGAAGGAGGACCCCGGTACGCATCTCCTCAAATGGGTCCAGGAGGTCATTTGATGCCGCACCATCGGTTCCTATGGCAACGTTCACGCCAACCCGCCGCATCTTCGCAATTGGAGCGATCCCATCGCCAAGCTTCATGTTGCTCTTGGGGTTGTAGACCACTGTCACCGAGCGGTTCTTGGCAAGCTCTATCTCCTCATCGGTAAGGTGAACGCCATGGACGGCAAGAATCGGGCGAGAGAGAAAACCGATCGACTCCAGGTAAGAGAGAGGAGTCTTCCCCACCGTTTCCAGGGAGTGTTGCACCTCCCACTCCGTCTCCGACACATGTGTCTGAATCCCGAGGTCATATCGCTCAGCGGTCTCCATGATCCAAGTGAGCAAGCTCTCACTGCAGGTGAACGGAGCGGACGGCCCGAGGAAGACCTGCACGAGCGGATCTTCCGATGGCATTAGATGCCAGTCCTCAATGAGCTTCAGGGTCTCTTCCCGCAACTGCTCGGGCGTAGCGATGAAATCATCGGGCACCCACTGGTCGACCATGCTCATCGCTGCAATCCCGCGGATACCGATATCCACCCACGCTTGAGGAACACCGGGAAGATTCATGTCCATGTCGATGAATGACGTGATCCCGCTTCGAATCATCTCCATCGTCCCGAGCATTGACCAGAGATAACCGATCTCACCTGCGCTCCCCTCGCGCAGTCCCCGCAGTACGTTACGCACAAACGGGAAGGTAACTTCATCACACCACGATACGAGCGGGACGTCGTCTCGGCGCCCCTTTAGCATCGACTGATAGAGGTGGGTGTGGGCGTTGACAAACCCGGGCGTGACGATCCGACCCCCTCCATCGATAACGATTGTTCCCGGTGTTATCTCACGTGGCGTGACCTGACCGATCCGCATGATCCGATTCCCTTCAATCAGCACGTCCACGTCATGTTCCACGCGGTACGCATCTCGAACGAGATAAGAGATATCCTTGATCAGGATCATTTCTCCTCTCATGTCATCCACCATCGCAATCCCTTCCTTTGATGAGATCGACCAAGCATTTCACGTCCACCTTCCCAGCACGGCTTACGCGCCCGCTGGCGAGGTGGTTGATCGTTATCTGCGCCGGTTTGTTGATGTCGTTCAGATTGGGAATCTTCTCGAAA
>JAYEFP010000281.1:0-3902 GCA_034715975.1 Candidatus Bipolaricaulota bacterium
GCCCGCGACCCGAAGAGGAAGATACGTACCTTGCGCCTGCCAAGCCCGGAGAGAATTATCCTTCGCACGGTATCGAGATCTGAATCTTTCATTCCTTCACCCATCCTCGCAAATCGCCGCCAGCTTTTATTCAACCTATCGCCTCAACGATATCCATCGTGGGAAAGGCATGCAAATCAGACACTCCTAACTGGTTTTCGTCTTGCGTTGCCGCCAAGCGGTATCCACAATCTCATCAAGATTAGTGAACCGAGGCCGCCAACCAAGTTCGTGCATAGCCCGCATTGGATCCGCAACGAGAACAGCCGGATCACCGGGACGACGAGAGCCCTCCTCAACTGCGATGTCGCATCCCGTGACGCGACGACACGAATCGATAACCTCACGCACGGAGTAGCCGTTCCCGATTCCCAGGTTGTACGCGGTGCTCTTCCCCTCCATGGTGAGCGAATCGAGAGCCAAAGCATGTGCCATGGCGAGGTCGCTCACGTGCACGTAGTCTCGAACACAGGTGCCGTCCGGAGTGTCGTAATCCGTGCCAAAGATACTAATTTTGTCTCGCTTGCCCAAGGCAACGTCAAGCACGATTGGAATCAGGTGCTCCTCCGGGTCGTGATTCTCACCCAATTGTCCATCAGGATCGCAGCCGGCAGCATTAAAGTAGCGAAGCGCAATGTAGCGCAGATTATAGGCTTGCGAGTAGTCAGCCATCGCCTGCTCCATCATCCACTTCGTGCGACCATACGGGTTCTTGGGCAGCTTGCGATGATCCTCGGGAATCGGGACGAGATCAGGATCCCCGTAGATCGCGGCACTGGAGGAGAAGATAAGTTGATTGACACCGTGTTCGTGCATGGCATCGAGCAGACTAAGTGTGCCGATCACGTTATTCTCGTAATACCGCTGCGGATTACGCATCGAGTCCCCAACGCTCGCTAGAGCCGCAAAGTGCATCACCGCATCAATCTCATAGTGATCAAATACACGTTGCAAGTCTTCGGGACGAAGCAAATCTCCCTCAACAAAGTGCTTCCCGAGGACAGCCTCCCTTACTCCCTGATCGAGATTATCGAAGACAACGACGTCACGTCCTTGCCGAAGAAGCTCCTTCACGCAATGGCTTCCCACGTACCCAGCGCCGCCGGTGACCAGTATCATACTTCCTCCTCTAAAAAAGGGGACAGGCTACTTTTTTCTGCTCTCATTTCTTATCTTGCGTGGCCGACCCCGCGGACGCAAGGTGGCCTGTAATCCATGCTCGATAGAGACCTCGCCTTGCCACTGCGCAGATCCATACGGCGCTTGCCTATTGACACTCCGGCGCAGAGAAGCAAGATCTGATTCTAACAAAGGTTGATCAACATACTCGCCCCAATCTACTGGGAGCATCATGGGACACGGATCAAGTATCTCGGCATGCGCCTTCCCTATCCGCGATTGGTGCGATGACCACCGCCAATCAGCTGCAGAATCGACGAGCCCGGCCCGCACCGGGTTCCGCTCCACATAACGAATCGCAATGAGCAAGTGGGCATCCCGCTGGATGAGGAAGCTCTTGTACCTTCCTTGCCACACGTGCCCACTCGTCCCTCGACGCTGATGGTACCGGCGGACATGGCTGGTTAGCAGCCATTGCATAAACCTGCTTAACGCCTCGCCGTGATCGGGCTGCATCACCAAATGAAAGTGATTTGGCATCAGGCAATACGCAAAGATGTGCACCGAGTAGCGGTCTTTTGCCTCTTTCAACAGCGCTACAAACGAGCTATAGTCTGCCCCGTCATCAAATACTCTCTGCCTCGCGTTCCCGCGATTCAGAACATGGTAGACACCAAAGTTAACCAATCCTCGCTCTATTCTCGGCATGCCATACTCCCATCCAATCGACGCAGAAGGATGCTCTCCAGTCCCACAGCATCATTAAACATAGCCGCTAACGAGATTGTAGCATAATCACAGCAGCGAGAAAAGAGAAGATGGAAAAGTAGCCTGTCCCCTTTTTTTTAGAGCAGCCACGTCTTGGCCAAAGTCCATGCCCCCAACACAATTACTAAGATTCCTAGCCCTACCCTCACTCTCTCTTCAGACTTGAGCTTTGCCGTGATATGCGGACCAACAAGCGCCCCAATGACGGCTCCCACACCCAAGAAGATCACAAGGTTCCAGGTCGACATCCCGTTTCTCAATAGATAGATGAGGAATCCTGCAATGCAGATCGGCGCTTCCGATAGGGTAGTCGCCCCTATTGCACTCTTGGTCGCCCGTCCGGAAATCATCTGACCAGCTGTTACTATGGGACCAAATCCACCGCCCGATAACCCCTTGTTGAATGCACTGATGGCCCCTATGCCGAGGATTTTGTTCCACGAGAAGCGGAAACTATTTCTCGAAACCAGAATAACTCCCATAGCGAGAACTAACACGCCGATGTACGTATTAAGCGCAGCTTTGGGAATGCTCGTTGCCACAAATGCAGCAATGATGGAGGCCAGAATGCCAAGAGCTGAGACGACGAGCACAACCTTAGAGTCTCTGGTGATGGCATTCCTAAGGGAATTGATGAGTCTCGCATCTGTTGCTTTCTTGATCGCCCCGTTGTCAACACTGAAGTCCACATTGCGCAGCCGGTGGTGGCCGATGGCAGCAACGAAGCCGGCTATCGCCTGCGTGATCAGGATGGAAGGGACTACCACGAGTGGATCGTAGCCAGCGATGATAAGCACGGGCGAGAGAATCGTCCCGTAGAGCATCCCAAGCGATGAGTCAAGAAGCTCCCCCAGGAATCCGACTAGGATCAATAGGATTGCATTTACATCCACTTAGTCAACCCCCTTGTTTCCCAAAGCGAAAGCCCTGCCCCCTGTTTCTCCTCGGCAAGGAGGTCTCCCCAACTTTATCAGCAAGCAGTGGCCTGATCATGCTTGCATTGTACTCCATATAGAGTACACGTAGTCTAGCCATATATTGATCTATCTGCAAAGCAGTCTTGCTTTATCACGAAGCGCAAACTATACTACAAAAAGCGTATGAACACAGATCGAGTGACGTTGAAGATACCGCGACCGCTGTACGAGAAGCTGAAGGTGGTAATCGATGGATCAAGCTACCGCAGTGTGAACGAGTTTGTCGTGTACGTGCTGCGTGATCTGATGGCCGAGCAGCCAGAAGCTTCCAACCTAGGCGCCCTCACACATAAGGAGATCGCCATCATCCGTGATCGCCTGCGCAGGCTTGGCTATCTGTAAGGAGCAGTTCGAGGTTCGAAGTGCTACGTTATAAGTTCTCGGTTCTACGTTCTAAGTATAGGGCTAATGTAGGTTAGCAATTTGGAGGATATTAAAACCCAGAATAGTCGTCAGTCTACAGTCGGGAGTCAAGATACAATGAGCAAGATGAAGAAGGTTCTACGTCCTGTGTTCAACGTTCGAGGTTAGCATCATGAAGATTGAACGCTTCGGAAACATAGAAGCATGGAAGGCGACACGGGAGCTGACGAAGTCGGTCTATAAGCTCACTTCCGATGGTCAATTCAATAAGGACTATGGGCTGCGGGATCAGATTCAACGAGCATCTGTCTCCATCATGGCCAACATATCGGAGGGGTTTGATAGCCAGACCAATAAGGCATTCATCCAATTCTTAGGCTATGCACTGCGTTCAGCAACCGAAGTGCAATCACATCCGTGCGTTGCTCTTGATCAAAGATATATTACAAGCACCGGGATCCCATTAATGGATTTACCCCGTGGAATACCGCTTCGCTCATTCCATGGGGTGAATCCGCTACCTTCGCGATACTGAACGTAGAACCTAGAACGTAGAACTTAGAACATAGAAGTGAACATTGAACTTAAAACAAGGAGGTAGGCTGTGCAAGAAGGATTTGTGATCTGGTTCACTGG
>JAYEFP010000282.1:0-3880 GCA_034715975.1 Candidatus Bipolaricaulota bacterium
CCGTACCCCAGCAAGCCAGACGATGCTGCGCTCTTGCCAAGCTTGTTCGATCTTCTTGGTCCAGAATTCTCGCGGGAACATATAACAGTACTTTAGCACATAGTGCTACTATTTGCAAGTATCGTGTTGTTCAGAACGCATGCGAGGTATCTGTGAAGCCCGCAATGTTCACCGCTTTCAAGCCTTACAGATGGTGACAATCGCCAAGTCCGACATCCCCTATTGCCTGCCAACAAGCACAAGTCAACATGCCCCAGAGATCAAGTCGAGGTAGAATTGTAACATAGATTTGCTCGAACACTTCGATGTCGAATGGTTGTAATAAGGAGAGAAAATGTGCCGTATGATCGTTGCGCCACGTGGCATTTCGGGAGAGAGGATTATCGAGTCGTTTGTGCGCATGGCACGCGGAGAGAACGCACTGCACGAGCACAATACGGTTCTCAGTGAGTTTCAACATCCCGATGGCTGGGGCGCCGCATACAAAGACGGAGACTCATGCGAGTCTTACCGCAGTGCGCGCTCCTGCTGGGAGGCTAGTGAACTCGCACGCCTCAAGGAACGGAAGATCATCCTCCTGCATGCACGTCGCGCATCGCGGGGAACGGTGACCCTGGGAAACGTCCATCCGTTTAGCCTCGAACACAACGGCAAATCCTGGTACTTTTGCCACAACGGGACAATCGATGACCAAGCGATCGCCAAGTACTGCGGAGAAACCGATTCGGAGCGCTACTTCCGTTTCCTGCTTGCGCACCTCTACATGAACGATCCGCTAGAGAGCATCAAGACCGCCGTGAATAACCTGCACGAGTATTCTTCACTCAATGCCTTTCTCACCGACGGCGATCATCTGTACGTGATCAACCGCTACACAAGAGCGCCACGTTACTACACACTCTATCTGCATCAAGGAAGCGATGGCCCGATCATTGCATCGGAGCCGTTGCTGAATGTGGCAACAGATTGGGAACCGCTAGCGAACGGACGGATCATCGCTTATGAAACACCCGCGAAGAGCAGACCACTGATCCCATAGGCTGTCAGATCACGATCCTCCGCCTTGCTTATGCCGAGGCTCTCGTTGTACACTACGTATAATGGTTGAACACCAGGGAGATGATAGGATTATGATCAAGAAAGTAGGGTTCTTTGCGCTTCTGCTCACCTCCATCCTCCTCTTCTCATTCCTCATCCACGGGGAGCAGCCCGAGCTGCTGCTCGTTCAGGGAATACGGGCCGAGGATGGGGACACAATCTTGGTACAGCTCCCAGACGGGACAAGACAAGATGTGCGCTACGAGTCGATCAACGCCCCTGGACTCGATCAGTGTTTAGGGGAAGAGGCATCGAAATTCAATGGCAAGCTCATCAAGGGGAGGAAACTCTGGCTTGACCGGCACCCGATCAAGGGCGGGTACGAGATGGCACAGAATCGACTGGTAGCACACGTCTTCCTCTCACCGACGCTCACACAGACGAGCAGCGTCGCCGCTCTTTTGGTGGCAGCGGGGCTAGCGCGATTGGATGTGTTTTACCCGAACGATACAGCGATAAGAAACGGTGATGACTTCTCTGTCCGCTACACCGATCTCATCATCCCCGCCCAGATCGATGCGGCGAAAAGCCGCCACGGTTTGTGGGGAGAGTGCGACAGCTACGCGGAATCCAATCTGATGATCGCCGCAATTAAGCAGTGGAGCGACGATGAGGTCGTCTACATCCTGAACCGAGGGCAGCAGCCGATCGACCTTGCCGCAGGATGGATCCTGACGGATGCATCCGGTAGCGACAGGAACACCCTCGATCTGAGCGATCACCTGATTGAAAGTTGTCCCTTGCCTCCCGGTGGGATCATGCGTCTACATTCCGGATCGATCGCCACGGGAAAGGGCGATGAGCACACGGCATGTGGCCAGCAGACAATCGACTTCTACTGGACCGGGTATCGAATTTGGAATCAGGACAAGGATGAGGCTCGCCTCTACTCCCCGGATGGAGAACTTATCGACGTATACGCCTATCCGCTCGACTGGAAGTAGCCGCCACACAAGTCAGAACAAGCCGACGATCTCATCGCTCTCGTTGAGATCGATGTGCATGAACACCGTATGCGAAGGAAGACGCGGCATGGCGTGCATCTCGTCGCGCAACGGGTAGATGAAGCTCGCGCTCGCCCGAACCTTGCGTACAGAGAGGGTATACCCGCGGGGATGCCCTTCTGATTCGGATCGTGCAATATGGAGAGATGCGTCCTGGCCAAATGAACTACCCCGCCGCAAGCGGACGGTGTATCAAGAGGCTTTGCAAGAAGCACGCCCCAAGGGGACGGGGAATGAACCCCTGTAGGGGATTCAGATCGGAAGATCCGCAAAACCGGATGCTGTGTAACGCTCGATCTGAGAGCGCGCTGTTTCGGAGAAAGCGACTGCGTGCGCGTTGTATACCTCGTGGACGATCGTCTCCGCCTTCCTCTCGATCGGCCAATCGAGTTTGTAGAGGAGCTTTCTCTTGCTCGCACGCCCGCTCACAGCACGCAGTATCCTTGGAATCGTCGCCCAAGTCAGACCTCTGGTTCACGCAAAGACCATTACGCAACGTGTTCCTTAGCGTCCAAGTAGATCTTCGTCAGCAGAATGTTCGTCCAGGCAAAGGTTAGAGCCGATGCAAAAAGGGCATACAGATCCCACACCAGGCTCATCGGGACGAAGAATACGGCAATCGTAGGCAGGTAGAACAGCGAGAGAGAAGCGAACACAAACAGTGTTTCTCGCCATTGTCGCGTGCGAGCAATGCTCATCTTCAACGCCGCAGTCCCACGTGCGCCACCGATAAGTATCTCCTGCTTATAGAATATCAAACGCAGACCAAAATAGATCCCCGGGATAACGAACAGAATCCCACCGGCAATCACGATGCCGTTCACCAGGAACTCCCCGGCAACGAGCGAGCCGTAACTGGGAAACATTCGAGCGATCGCCTGTCCAGGCGAGAGCTTCTCCCCCTTGTGCTGTGCCTGCAACAGGAGGATGAATCCGCCGTTGAAAAACGGAGAGAGGAGGATAAGGGCTGCCATCGTGATCACCCAACGCGGGTTGGCGATGTCGTACAGGTTCGCTTGCCTGTTCACCAGGTAAAAGATCCCGGTGAAGACAAGCGCCCAAGCGAGGAGTGCCGGTCGCCGAAATGGCTGTAGGAAGGTCCCCTTAAGTTGGAGGGATGTCATCGTCCTCGTCTTGCAGCAGCTTCTCCAACCGCATTGCCCATTCCACCGTCTCGTCCAGGACGAATTCGAGCTGCGGCGTGTAACGGGTCGTCAGTCTCTTGGCAAGCTGTGTGCGGAAGAAACCGCAATCGCGCGCAAACGCTTTGACGATCTCCGCCTTATCGACTGTCGCGGCACCAAGAGCAATGTACACCTTGGCATAACGGGCGTCGACAGAAAGCTTCACGTCCATCACTGTTGGGAACGCGTTCTTGATCACGGGGTCACGTGCCTCAAACTCGACTATCGTCGATAGTTCCCGCTTGATTTCTTCGCGCGTCTTAGCTTTGCCACGTCCGTCAACCATCGCTACCTCTTTTCCCTGTACGCACAGAGGAGATCTTTTGATGAGACCGCGCTGGTCGATCCCTATCTTTCGATCTCTTTAAGCGTAAAGATCGACAGACGATCACCCGGCTGAACGTCGTTGAAGTCCTTGATACGGATACCGCACTCGCGACCGTTTTGCACCTCGCGCACGCTTTCAGTGAAGCGTTGCAGAGAGAGTATCTCGCCCACAAACAATTCCTTGTCCTCTCGAAGCACGCGCGCCTTGGCCTTACGCTCAATCTTACCATTGGTGACATAACAGCCGGCGACAACCCCGTCAGGAAT
>JAYEFP010000283.1:0-13903 GCA_034715975.1 Candidatus Bipolaricaulota bacterium
GGAGACAGGGCGCCAAGGAAAGCGTTGAAGTGGGGTAAAGAACAAGAAGTGAAAGTATCTCTTAGCGATCTTGGCGGCTTGAGTGAGTGAAGCGAACGGGCGAGAGAATTGCATTAACCGTTTTTGGTTAGGCGTTTGTTACCCACTCCAAACAGCGAGGAACCTATTATTTCTAGTTTCCGCTCCGCGGAGGAACGAGTTTGTATGAGACAACTCTTGCCCTTGACAAGCGCTTGGATTCGTGCTATGGTTCCTGCAGATTTATGGAGGTTTCATCGAGTGAACAAGTTTAGTGTGGTTTCCGTCCTGCTGGTTCTGGTTATTACCCTGGTGATTATCGGGGGTGGGCCTTAACGGATTGGACGAAACCACAATCAAGAAATGCCGAAAAGGCCGTCCAACTGGACGGCCTTAATTTTTTGCCTGCGAAAGGAGGAATAATGAGGCTTACTGGCGCGCAGATCGTGTGGGAGATGTTGCGACGTGAGGGAGTGGAGGTGGTGTTCGGGATCCCCGGCGGGGCGATCATGCACACCTATCATCCACGTAGTGAATACGGGATTCGCCACGTCCTCGTCCGCCACGAGCAGGGCGCGGCCCACGCTGCCGATGGCTATGCTCGCGCATCAGGGAAAGTCGGGGTGGCGATAGCCACCTCTGGTCCTGGGGCGACGAACTTGATCACGGGGATCGCTACAGCGATGATGGACTCCTCTCCGATCGTCTGCATCACCGGCCAGGTGGCAAGCCCCTTGATTGGGACCGATGCGTTCCAGGAGACGGACATCACCGGGATCACCCTCCCGATCACCAAGCACAACTACCTAGTGACGGACGTTGATGATCTTGCCTCCGTGATCCACGAGGCGTTCCACCTCGCCAGCCACGGCCGCCCCGGGCCGGTCTTGATTGACCTTCCCAAGGACGTGCAGCAGGCCCAGACAGAGTTTATCCCTCCCGTTGATGAAGTGCGCCTTCCCGGTCACGCCTACATTGGGTTAAGTGACCCATCGGATGCGGTTGGTCGGGTCGCGAAGCTGATTAACTCCTCCGCCCGCCCGGTGATCCTCGTTGGACACGGTGTATCAATGGCCGGCGCAGAAGGAGTGCTTGGCGAGTTCGCAGAGAGAATCGATTCCCCAGTGGCGGTCACTCTCCTTGGCAAGGGCGGATTCCCCGCTTCGCACCCGCTGTATCTTGGGATGATGGGGATGCACGGTGATGCGCCGGCCAACAGGGCGATTCAGGAGGCTGACCTGTTGATCGCGCTTGGGATGCGCTTTGACGACCGCGTCACTGGCAATCTCAGCCGCTATGCCCCGCAGGCCCGCAAAATACACATCGATCTCGACGCGGCTGAGTTGAACAAGATCGTAGCGGTGGACGTGGCGGTACACGCGGATCTGCGGCGGGCTCTCTCAGATTTGATCTCGCTTGTGGATAAGCGCGATCGGGAGGAGTGGCTAAAGACCGTCAGGAGATGGTGGGACGAGTCCCGCGCTATCGACGTGATCAACCAACACCATAACGGTATGGAGTTGACGATGCCACACGTAATTGACGCCATCAGACAGTCCACGCAGGGCGAGGCGATCGTGGTGACAGACGTCGGCCAGCACCAGATGTGGGCGGCGCAGTACTACCGATTCGATCGTCCAAACGCTTTCATCACCTCCGGCGGCTTGGGAACCATGGGCTTCGGGCTCCCGGCAGCGATTGGGGCTCAGATCGCCCGCCCCGATGCTGAGGTGTGGGTGGTGGTAGGGGATGGTGGCCTGCAGATGACGGTACAGGAGCTAGCGACCGTGGCCCAGGAGCAGCTTCCAATCAAGATCGCCTTGTGCGACAACGGCTACTTGGGGATGGTCCGGCAGTGGCAGGAAATGTTCTACGACAAGAACTATGAGTCAACCCAGCTCGTCAACCCGGACTTCGTCAAGCTCGCGGAGGCCTACGGAATACGCGCATGGCGCGCTAGTAATCACCACCGAGCGGAGAGTGCGATCGATGAGGCACGGGAGCATCCCGGCCCAGCACTGATCGATTTTCAGGTGGTCAAGGAGGGAGAGGGTGGAAACGTCTACCCGATGGTCCCATCCGGAGCGGCGCTGCACGAGATGATCCGCCGACCTCTTCCGACAAAGGTACGTGGGTGATGAAGCGGACCCTAATTGCGCGCGTTGAGGACAGACCAGGTGTATTGAATCGCGTTGCCAGCCTGTTTCGGCGCCGGGCGTTCAATATCGAGAGCCTAACCGTTGGGCACACAGAGAAGCCCGATGTGTCTCGCATGACGATCGTTGTGGATAGCACGCGCACAGATGCCGAGAAGGTCGCGCAGAACCTGCAGAAGTTGGTGAACGTGATCCGAGTTGAGGACATCTCTGATTCTCCAGCAGTGACGCGTGATGTCGCTCTGATCAAGATGGAGACGCCAGATAGCCGCACTCGGGCGGAGCTAATGCAGATTGTGGATACGTTTCGGGCGCGTGTGGTCGACGTAGGGGTGGAAACCCTGATCGTCGAGGCGACAGGGACAGAAGAGAAGGTTGATGGCCTGGTGGATGTCCTAAGGCCGTTTGGAATCGTGGAGATGGTACGCACCGGCCGGGTAGCAATGGTGCGCGGAAAGAGCGTAAACAAAGGAGAAAAAGAATGAAGATTGACTTTGGCGGTGTCGTCGAAAACGTGGTCACGCGTGAAGAATTTACGCTCGCTCGTGCGCGAGAGGTGCTGAAGGATGAGACAGTGGCCGTGCTCGGCTACGGTGTGCAAGGGCCGGCTCAGTCGCTCAACATGCGCGATAACGGGATCAACGTGATCGTCGGCGGTGACCCGGAACGAGAGCGTTCGTGGCAAAAGGCAATCGCGGATGGGTGGGCTCCTGGTGAAACGCTGTTTCCCTTCGAGGAGGCGGTGGAGAGGGCAACGATCGTCCAATACCTCGTCTCCGACGCCGCACAGGTAATTCTGTGGCCAAAGGTGAAGCCACACCTGAAGGATGGTGACGCCCTCTACTTTTCGCACGGTTTTGCCGTTACCTACGCTGATCAGACCGGCGTCGTCCCCCCGGAGTTCGTGGACGTCATCCTCGCTGCCCCGAAGGGCTCTGGGACGAGCGTGCGCAAGAATTTCCTTTCCGGAAGCGGGATCAATTCAAGCTACGCCGTCTATCAGGATTACACCAGCCGTGCTGAGGAACGTGCGCTCGCGCTAGGGATCGCGATCGGCTCGGGCTATCTCTTCCCGACCACTTTCGAGAAAGAGGTGCACAGCGACCTTACCGGAGAGCGCGGAGTGCTGATGGGAGCGCTCGCCGGGATCATGGAAGCGCAGTACGCCGTGCTGAGGAAGAACGGTCATTCCCCAAGCGAAGCGTTCAACGAGACGGTCGAGGAGCTGACGCAGAGCCTGATCCGGCTCGTGGCGGAGAACGGAATGGATTGGATGTATGCGAACTGCAGCACCACTGCTCAGCGTGGAGCACTTGACTGGAAGGGGAAGTTCCGCGATGCGGTCGCCCCCGTCTTTGATAGCCTGTACCGCAGCGTCGTCACCGGCGAAGAGACGAGGATCGTGCTCGAAGCAAACAGCGCTCCCGACTACAAGGAACGGCTGGACGAAGAGCTGCGGCAGATCCACGAGTCAGAGATGTGGCGTGCGGGAGCGGCCGTGCGTAGCCTCCGACCGGAGAACTGGGGAAAGAAGGACACGCGATGAGCTCAGCGGGAAGCGTCCTCATATTCGATACCACCCTGCGCGACGGAGAGCAGTCCCCCGGCGCCGCTCTGAATATAGCTGAGAAGGTGAAGCTGGCGCAGCAGCTAGCGCGCCTGCGGGTGGACGTGATCGAGGCAGGCTTTCCCGCCGCTTCCCCAGACGACCTACGCGCTGTGCAACAAGTAGCGGAGGCAGTGAGCGACATGGAGCACGTTCCCACGATCTGCGCCCTCGCCCGCGCCGTGCGAAGCGACATCGATCAAGCCTGGGAGGGGGTCAAGTTCACCTCTCACCCCAGGATTCACGTGTTCATAGCCACCTCCGACGTCCATATGCGAGACAAGCTGCGCATAAACCGCGAGGAGGTGTTGGCACAGGCCCGAGAGATGGTCGCCTACGCTAAGAAGTACTGCGACGAGATCGAGTTCTCGCCTGAGGATGCGACCCGCTCTGATCCAGCATTCCTGCATGCGGTGATTGAAGCTGCCGTTGCTGCCGGGGCAAGCGTAATCAACATCCCCGATACGGTCGGCTATACAACTCCGGGCGAGTTTGGCAATCTGATCAGCGGAATCGTAGAAACTGTCCCGGGGATCGAGAGAGCGATCGTCTCCGTCCACTGTCACGATGATCTCGGGATGGCGACAGCGAATACCCTAGCCGGGCTACAGGCCGGTGCACGCCAGGCCGAGGTGACACTAAACGGAATCGGGGAGAGGGCGGGAAACGCCGCGTTGGAGGAGGTAGTGATGGCTCTGCGCACCCGCGCTGATTTCTACAACCTGCACACCGGGGTGGACGCAACCCAGATCGGTCACGCCAGCCGATTGGTGTGTAACCTGACTGGGATACCGGTGCAGGTGAACAAGGCAATCGTTGGAGCGAACGCGTTCGCCCATGAGGCGGGTATTCATCAAGACGGCCTCCTCAAGAACCCCAATACCTACGAGATCATGCGCCCAGAGGATGTCGGCCTATCTGAGTCGCGCCTTGTCCTGGGGAAGCACTCGGGGCGGCACGCGTTGCAGGAGCGGCTGGCTCAAATGGGATACGAACTCGATGCCGAGAAGATCGAGGTCGTCTTCGCCCGTTTCAAAGAGTTGGGGGACAAGAAGCGAGAGGTGACCGACGCCGATCTAGAGGCGCTGATCGCCGATCTATTCTACCAGCCGCGCGAAGTGTACCGGCTCGTCGATCTACAGGTGGTCGCAGGAAGGTCGGGGATGCCGACGGCGACGGTCAAACTTGCCGGTCCTGACGGGGTTGAGCACGTACGCGCCGCGGTCGGAGCTGGGCCGGTCGACGCCACCTACCGCGCAATTGATGAGCTCGTCCCAGCTAGAGCTGAATTACTGGAGTACGACGTGCACGCGCTCACCTCCGGGATCGACGCCCAGGGGGAGGTGAGCGTACGCACTACCGATGGCACGCGGGTCTTCCGTGGCTACGGTGCCGACACGGATATTATCGTGGCGAGCGCCAAGGCGTACCTAAATGCTTTAAACCGATTACTCACAAGGCAAGAAAGGAGCGAAAATGAACAATAAGTCAGATGAGGAGAGAGAAGCCTTCGATTCGCGCTCAAATGAGACGAACCGCAAGGATAACCGGGCATGGGCTCTCAAGTGGGACGGGGCGGCTCTGGCTGCCATGCGCCAAAAGAGTGGAGATAAGGACAAATGGGACAGACCCTAACAGAGAAAATCCTCTCCGCTCATACCGACAACCCGATCAGTGCCGGTGACTTTGCGGACGTGCGCGTCGACGTTGCGCTAGCTAACGACATCACCGCTCCGATCGCCATCCGGGAGTTCGAGAAGATCAGTACGGGAAGGGTATTCGACCCGGATAGGGTCGTCCTCGTTCCCGATCACTTCGCCCCGAACAAGGACATCAAATCGGCCTCTCAGTGCGCGGTGATGCGGAACTTTGCTCACGCCCAGGAGATCAAGCACTACTTCGAGGTGGGAAGGATGGGGATCGAGCACGTCCTCCTGCCGGAGCAAGGCCTGGTCCTGCCGGGAGATGTGGTGGTTGGGGCCGACTCCCACACCTGTACCTACGGTGCCGTCGGTGCATTCTCGACCGGAATGGGATCAACCGACATCGCTGTTGCCATGGCAACCGGGAGGATCTGGATGCGCGTGCCGGAGACGATCCGCATCGTGTACTCGGGATCTCTGCAGCGGTGGGTTGGGGGAAAGGACCTGATCCTATACACGATCGGGAAGATAAGCGTGAGCGGCGCCCTGTACAAGGCGATCGAGTTCCGCGGCTCGACGATCGATGATCTATCCATGGCCGGAAGGTTTACCATGGCGAACATGGCGATCGAGGCTGGGGCGAAGGCGGGACTGTTCGCGATCGATGATAAGACGCGCGCCTACGTGGACAAGCGAGCGACGCGGGAATACACGATCTACGCTGCGGATCCCGACGCCGACTACGTGATGACGATCGAGGTCGACACGAGCGCGATCGAGCCGCAGGTGGCATTCCCTTATTTACCGGAGAACACGCGGCCGGTAAGCGATGTCGACGATATCGCGATCGATCAGGTAGTGATTGGTTCGTGCACCAACGGGCGAGTGGAGGATCTGCGCGTTGCAGCGAAGATATTGCGTGGGAAGGCCGTTCACGAGAACGTGCGCTGCATCATCCTTCCCGGGAGTCAACAGGTGTACCTAGATGCGCTGCGCGAGGGGCTGATCGAGGATTTCATCATTGCCGGAGCTGCCGTGAGTACTCCAACGTGTGGGCCCTGCCTGGGCGGGCATATGGGTGTTCTCGCCGCGGGAGAGCGAGCGGTGAGCACGACCAACCGCAATTTCCGCGGTCGGATGGGTCACACAGAGAGCGAGGTTTACCTCGCTGGGCCAGCGGTTGCGGCGGCCTCGGCAGTTGCGGGAAGGATTATTGGTCCTGAGGAGGTTGTGTGATGCCAGTCAAGGGAAAAGCATGGAAGTACGGCGATAACGTGGATACCGACGCCATCATCCCCGCCCGTTACCTAAATGTCTCGACAACCGAGGAACTCGCTGCGCACTGCATGGAGGATATCGACCCAAATTTCGTCGCTTCCGTCGTGGTCGGCGACATTATCGTCGCCGGCGAGAACTTCGGCTGCGGCTCATCGCGCGAGCACGCCCCTATCTCCATCAAGGGGGCGGGCGTGAGCTGCGTGATCGCTGTAAGTCTTGCGCGCATCTTCTACCGCAACGCGATCAATATCGGCCTTCCCATCCTGGAATGCAGTGATGCGGTGCGCGATGCGGAGAAGGGACACGAGCTGGAGGTAGAGATCGAGGCCGGACTGATCCGCAATCTGACGCTTGGGAAAGCGTATCGTACCACCAGCTACCCCAAGTTCATGCTGGAGATCATCAACGCCGGAGGCCTCGTCCCCTACACCAAACGAAAGATCGAAGAAAGGAGCAATAATGAATGAATCGGATAAGGTGTGGCTCGATGGAAAACTGGTCCCCTGGGATCAGGCGACCGTGCACGTGGCATCGCACGCGATTCACTACGGGTCGAGTGTGTTCGAGGGGATCAGAGCCTACGATCTACCAACCGGACCGGCGGTCTTCCGCCTGGATGCTCACTTGGATCGGCTATGGAACTCGTGCAAGGTGTACCGGATGAAGATCCCATACGCGCGAGACGAGGTAAGCCGTGGCATCATGGAGACGATAGTCGCTAACGCTCACACCTCCTGCTACATCCGTCCGGTCGTCTTTCGTGGGTGGAAGACGTTTGCCGTCAACGGCCTGAGCTGCCCCACGCACGTCTCCGTGATCACCGTAGAGATGGGACGGTACCTTGGCCCCGATGCTCTGGAGAACGGGGTTGATGCCGGTGTCAGCTCGTGGCGACGGATGGCACCGGATACCTATCCAGCGGCGGCGAAGATCGGCGGGCAGTACATCAATTCCCAGTTCATCGCCATGGAGGCTGCTGAGCACGGCTACACCGAAGGGATCGCCCTCGACATCAACGGGTACGTCTCCGAGGGGAGCGGGGAGAACGTATTCATCGTCAAGCGCGGCAAGCTGTACACCCCTCCACTGGCAAACTCGATCCTTGATGGGATCACTCGTCGCTGCGTAATGACCCTGGCCGGAGAGCTCGATATCCCAGTGCACGAGGAGGCCCTACCGCGCGAGTCACTCTACCTGGCTGACGAAGCCTTCTTCTCCGGAAGTGCTGCCGAGATCACGCCGATTCGTTCGGTCGATGGTGTGACCGTTGGAAGTGGAAAGCGTGGACCGATTACAACCCGGCTGATGGAGGAGTTCTTCGGAATCGTGGAGGGCAAGGTCTCCGACCGACATGGCTGGTTGACCCCGGTTGTCGGATGAAGATCACGCTCTACGACACCACCCTGCGTGACGGAGCGCAACGGGAAGGGATCTCGTTCTCCGTTGAGGACAAGCTGCGCATCGCCGCCGCCCTCGACCGCTTAGGTGTCGACTACATCGAGGGTGGATGGCCCGGCTCTAATCCCAAGGACATGGAGTTTTTCGACCGCGTAAGACAGCTACAGTTACAGCATGCGATCGTTACAGCCTTCGGCAGCACACGTCGCGTTGGTGTCGCGGTGGAGGATGACGAGAACATCCGTGCTCTTCTCTCCGCGGGAACTAAGACGATAACAGTATTTGGCAAGAGCTCGGATGCGCAGGTGAAGCATGTACTCGAGACGACGCGCGATGAGAACCTGCGCATGATTGCGGAAACCATCTCCTATCTGAAAGATGAGGGAAGAGAAGTCATCTACGACGCTGAGCACTTCTTCGACGGCTACCAAGACGATCCGGCATACGCCATCGACACGCTGCACGCTGCATCCGAGTCCGGTGCGGACGCGATCGTCCTCTGTGACACGAACGGAGGGGAGCTTCCCGCGACCGTAGCGGCAGTTGTCGCATCGGTCAAGAAACAGATCGATGTCCCCCTTGGGATTCATGCCCACAACGACTCCGAGATGGCGGTCGCAAACACGATTGCCGCCGTTTCTGCCGGCACGATCCACGTGCAGGGGACGATCAACGGCTACGGTGAGCGCTGCGGTAACGCCAACCTGTGCTCGGTGATCCCCGCGCTCGTGCTGAAGCTCAATCACGACTGCGATGCCGATCTCTCGGTCCTCACTGAGACCGCTCGCTACGTGAGTGAACTGGCCAACCTGCCGCTCGATTCGCATCTTCCCTACGTTGGGTCGAGTGCCTATGCCCACAAGGGCGGGATGCACGTGAATGCTCTGCTCAAGTGGGAGAAAAGCTACCAGCACATCGATCCGCAGCTTGTCGGCAACCGACGCCGCGTCCTCATCTCCGAGCTTTCCGGAAGGAGCAATATTGCCTACAAGGCTCGGGAGCTTGGGCTTTCGCTGACAGAGGGGAGCTCGGAGGCAAAGCTAGTCCTAGAACGCGTCAAGGAGCTTGAGGGGGAAGGGTTCCAGTTCGAGGGGGCGGACGGCTCGGTGGAGCTCCTCGTACGGCGAGCGAGCCCTAACTATCGTCCACCATTTGTGTTGCGTGGGTTCCACGTGCTGGTGAAGGAAGGAAACGGGAGCGGGATGGTCTCCGAGGCGACGGTGAAGGTGGAGGTGAACGGTGAGGTGATTCATACCGCCTCTGAGGGGAACGGGCCGGTAGACGCGCTGAACGCCGCGGTGAGAAAGGCAATCCTCCCGTTCTATCCACACCTTTCCGAGGTGAGGCTTACCGACTACAAGGTGCGCATTCTGGACGAGCAGGCGGGGACCGCCGCGCGTACGCGCGTGCTGATTACCACGTCGGATCACCAGCGTAGCTGGAGCACGGTCGGAAGCTCGGCCAACATCATCGAGGCGAGCTGGTACGCGCTGTCTGATGCATTGGAGTACGCAATCTTGATCATGGAAAAGGAGAAAGTGTGAATGCGAAGATAGTTCTACTGCCGGGTGACGGAATTGGGCCAGAGGTGGTGGCAGAGGCGGTGAAGGTCCTGCGCGCGATAGCGGGTACGTACGGACACGACTTTCAGTTCAGCGAGGAGCTTATCGGGGGCGTGGCAATCGATCGCACTGGAAGCCCGCTTCCAGAGCAGACTCTCGCTGCCTGCCGTGACGGCGACGCCGTCCTCCTCGGTGCGGTTGGCGGGCCGAAGTGGTCCGATCCGAGAGTTCCTATCCGCCCAGAGCAGGGGCTCCTCGGGATCAGAGAAGGCCTTGGACTCTACGCTAACCTACGCCCGGTGCATGTCTACGATGAACTCGTCGATTCATCGTCCATCAAGCCCGAGACGATCTCCGGG
This sequence comes from Candidatus Bipolaricaulota bacterium, assembly GCA_034715975.1. Lineage (GTDB taxonomy): Bacteria > Bipolaricaulota > Bipolaricaulia > UBA7950 > UBA9294 > M55B144. The sequence continues at coordinate 10,021 of JAYEFP010000283.1, forward strand.
GTCGATCTCCTCGTCGTGCGCGAGCTGACCGGCGGGATCTACTTTGGCGCACGGCAGGAAAGCAAGCAGACCGCGTACGATACGATGATCTACACCGAGGCCGAGGTACGACGAATCGCCCGTGTCGCCTTCGAGACTGCGATGAAGCGAAGGAAGGTGGTGGCATCGGTCGATAAGGCGAACGTCCTTGCCTCATCACGTCTGTGGCGACGGGTTGTGGAAGAAGTGGCCGCCGGCTACCCCGAGGTCACGCTGGAGCACATGCTCGTCGATTCAGCGGCGATGAAGCTGATCCGCAACCCAGCCGAGTTCGATGTAATCCTGACCGCGAACATGTTTGGCGACATTCTCACCGACGAAGCGTCGATGCTCTCCGGATCGCTGGGGATGCTCCCCTCTGCCTCGCTCGGGGATGGAAGGTCTGGGATGTACGAGCCGGTGCACGGAAGCGCCCCGGACATCGCGGGCAAAAACTTGGCCAACCCGATCGGGACAATCATGAGCGTGGCGATGCTCCTGCGCACCTCACTTGCGCTGGAGGAGGAGGCGCGCGCACTGGAAATGGCGGTGGAAAATGTTCTATCTCACGGTTACCGCACCGCTGACATCGCCAACCCCGAGGATAAGCACGTTGGGACTACCCGAATGGGAGATCTGATCGTAGAGGTGTTGCAAGGGAGGAAGGATGAGAAGTGATGTAGTCAAGAAAGGGTTCGAGCGGGCGCCGCATCGCAGCCTGCTCTACGCGAGCGGCCTATCGCCGGAGGATCTGAACAAGCCGCTAATCGGCGTTGTCAACTCGTACAACGAGATCGTCCCCGGGCATATTCACCTGGACAAGATCGGCGAGGCGGTGAAGGCCGGAGTATGGGCGGCCGGGGGGACGCCGCTGTCGTTTAACGTGATCGGCGTGTGCGACGGGATCGCCATGGGGCACCTGGGGATGCGCTATTCCCTCCCCTCCCGCGAGCTGATCGCCGACTCGGTGGAGACGATGGCTATTGCCCATGGCTTCGACGGGCTCGTCTTCGTCCCCAACTGCGACAAGATCGTGCCGGGAATGCTGATCGCCGCGGGGCGGTTGAACATCCCCTCTATCTTCATCAGCGGCGGGCCGATGATGGCCGGCAGGTACAACGGCGAGGACGTTGACGTGAAGAATGTCTTCGAGGCGGTTGGCGAGTACAAGGCGGGTAAGATGAATGACGAAGAGCTCGCTAAGCTTGAACTCAACGCCTGCCCTGGCTGCGGATCGTGCGCCGGCCTGTTCACGGCCAACTCCATGAACTCCCTCACCGAGGCGCTCGGGATGGCCCTTCCCAGGAACGGGACCATTCCGGCGGTGGCCGCAGCGAGGATTCGCCTGGCTAAATCCGCTGGTGGACGGATCCTCGACATCGTAAGGCAGGATCTCAAGCCACGTGACATCATGACCGAGGCCGCATTCGAGAACGCCATCGCCGCTGACATGGCTCTCGGCGGTTCGACGAATACCGTGCTGCACCTGCTGGCAATCGCCCGTGCAGCCGGTGTCGATCTGCCGCTGGAGAAGTTCGACCGGATCAGCGCGCACACCCCGTACCTGGTCAAGCTCAGCCCGTCCGGCTCTTATCACATGCAGGACCTCGACGAAGCGGGCGGCGTTCCCGCGGTGATGAGCGAGCTTCTCGCAGGCGGCCTGATCGATGGGCATGGCATCACTGTGACGGGGAAGACGGTCGCTGAGAACCTGAGCGGGGTAAAGAAACGCGGAAGTATGATCAAGGGCCTAGAGAGCCCGCATCGCCCGGACGGTGGGATCGCCATCCTGTGGGGAAACCTCGCTCCATCCGGGGCGGTCGTCAAGGCGGGGGCGGTCCTGGCGGAGATGGCTCATCACCGCGGGCCGGCGCGCGTGTTCACCAGCGAGGAGGACTCGATGGCAGCGATCCTCGCTGGGAAGATTCAAGCGGGCGACGTCGTCGTCATCCGCTACGAGGGGCCACGTGGCGGACCGGGAATGCGTGAGATGCTGCTACCCACATCGGCGCTCGCCGGGATGGGGCTTGACGATAAGGTCGCCCTGATCACCGATGGCCGGTTCTCCGGCGCCACCAAGGGGGCGGCAATCGGCCACGTCTCTCCCGAGGCAGCAGCCGGTGGACCGATCGGCCTCGTGCAGGAAGGCGACATGATCGAATTCAACCTGGAAGCAAAACGTCTGCAGCTACTGGTACCGGATGAAGAACTTGCTTCTCGAAGAGAAGCCTGGGCCCCTGAGCGACCAAGATTCACCGTCGGGTACCTGGCGCGCTACGCCGCCGCGGTCGGCGATGCCAGCACCGGGGCGATCTTGATATGAGAAAGGAATTGTCGCAATAGGGCCCGTGTCTTTCCTTAAGTGGTGTCATGCGCTCGCGTGTGGCGCCACTTTCCTCCTCACCAGAGCGTCGAATTGATTACCTCTCGCGCTGCAGTTGACATCTGAGTGTGCGCTGTATAGCATATGCTATCTTTGGCATATGGTGAGGTGTGCGATGCTAGAACGTTGGGCCGAGATCTTTCACGTACTTGGGAACCACGATCGCCTGCTTGTGCTTTCTCTCTTTCTCCACCACGACGACTGTCTTTGTGCATGCGAAGCTGTAGATGCCCTGGACCTTCCTCAATACCAAGTGGCTAAGCACCTCCATACACTCAAGAAGGCAAGTCTCCTTGATAGCAGTCGTGATGGCCGCTGGGCGTATTACTGCCTACGGAAGACAGAGGATACACGGGCGTTAGTTGAATTCCTTCGCATGGTGATTCCACGTAGGGCTTGTGAGGTTGAACTCACCCGACTGCAAGAACGACTGACGATGCGCAAGAACGGACGTTGTGTAATCGGCCCCGCTGAGTAGAACGGGTTTGATGACTAACACCACAAGAAACAATCCACGTTGGGCATCCCGTGGCCACCCAGCGGGGATGATTGGTGCAAGCAACTTCTTCGAGCTTGCAGTGGCAGATGCAATCTCTCTCTTTGGTCTGCAGTCGGGGGCAGCATTGGCAACTGTTGTTAGGGTGATTGTGGAGGTACCAATCATGCTCAGCCTCGTAGCGATGGCAAACGCTACCGGGGCACGCTTTGAACGGGTGAAGGGATGAAGGTTCTCAAACGTGAGGGCTTTGTTGAAGGACCTAGTAGGGTAATTCATTGGCTGAGCAAGTTTGAATCCCCTACAGGGGTTCATTCCCCGCCCCTTGGGGCGTGCTTCTTGCAAAGCCTCTTGATACACCGTCCGCTTGCGGCGGAGTAGTTCATTAAGGAGGAACGACATGAAGAAGGTAGTGCTCGCTGTGCTGCTTGGTGTGCTTAGCCTGGGAGTGATGGGTGTCGCGGCAGCGAAGATTCAGGTGGATAGCGAAACATATGACTTCGGCAGCGTGATCGCGGGAAGGTTCGTCTCGCACGGGTTTATCATCACCAACGCCGGTAATTCTCCGCTCACGATCAAGAGCGTGCGCACCAGTTGCGGATGCACGGTCGTCGATCTGGAGAAGACGGTACTCGCTGCAGGCGAATCAAGGGTGTTGCAGGCAGATATGAGCACAAACGGGTATCACGGGCGGATTGAGAAGCGGATCTACGTAGAGTCTGACGATCACACGAACGCATTCGTCACTCTTCGGCTGACCGGAGTTGTCAATTCAGCACAACCGTTCCACATGACGATCAGTAACTTGGAGTACATGTTCTACCTTCTTGTCGACCTGCGCGATGCGGATACATATGCCAATGCACACCTTATGGGAGCGATAAACATCCCGGTCGATAAACTTTCCGAGTGGACCGACCGCTTCCCAAAGAAAGCGCTAGTAATCCTCTACGACGAGGACGGAACGTTGAGCGACCCGGCGGCGA